>NZ_JEYB01000007.1:0-106885 GCF_000582255.1 Acinetobacter sp. 1566109
AAGCACAAGTGATCTATCATCCGAACAGCAAACAAATCATAGGGCTAGATATATCGAATGGCAGTCAGCATGACATTAAATTGGCAAGAAGAACGGTTAAAAAATTCAAACATTGTAAATATGTTATGACCGATTTAGGGTACTACGGATTAGAGCAAGATGGCTTTAAATTATTGATGCCAATAAAGAAAAAGAAGAATTTACCCTTATTTGATGTTGAGAAAAAGTACAATAAAATGATTGGAAAAATACGAGTTGTGATCGAACATATTAATAGTCAATTGAAAACATTTAGAATATTAAGTGAACGCTATCGAAATAGACGGAAAAGATTCGGTTTACGCATTAACTTAATCGCTGCACTGGTAAATCGGATGAACTTGCAATAACGACTTTCGCAAGAGGTCTAATAAATTATAAAATAAATAAAAATTTAAATATACTTAATAAAAACACTTATTATAAAATAAAACTAAATAAAGTTTTTTTTAAAGCTGACCGCCTTACTTGTACGGCCAAGAATAATTATTAAGTAAAAATGCTCAGCTTCACTACAAAATTTCATTCTTCTTAAGAATTAATCTATTGATTCATAACATTTTTAAAAAAAAGTTGACTAAATTAGTCCTTTTTTCAACATTTTCTATTGTCATGCCCTTGTAATTTTTAAAATACACATCACTATAAAAAAAATGGCAACCTCGTTGTCACTCATTAGGAGTGCCCATGTCTGAACTTATTATGAATGAAAAAACTGACTTAGAGCCTCAGGTTCCAAGTGTATTACCACTATTAGCCTTACGTGATGTGGTGGTTTATCCACACATGCAAATTGCGCTATTCGTGGGTCGTGAAAAATCGATCAATGCAGTTGATGTGGCTCGTAACAGTGACAATTTAGTATTTGTAGTTGCGCAAAAAGATTCGCTTACAGAAGAAATTGATCACGACAATTTATACCAGTACGGTACAGTCGCTAAGATTGTACAAGTAGTTAATCATGAAAATGATGAAAACTGCATTAAAGTACTTATTGAAGGCTTGCATCGTTCTAAGCTCACAAAAATTATCGATGAAGATAGTTATTTGACTGCTGAACACGATTTAAGCCCAATGACTATTAATGTAGATAAGGCAACTCAAGAAACTCGTTTACAAGAGTTACGTAACCTATTTGCTCAATATGCAGAAGCAAAATTACGTAATGCACGTGAACTGGTAGCTGCTGCCAATAAAATCGAAGACTTATTGCAATTGATGTTCTTCGTAGCAACTCGTGTACCTCTAAATATTGAAATTAAACAGAAATTTTTAGAGTACGATGAGTTTGAAGCTCATTTGCAAGAGTTGATGAACTACTTGATGAATCAATCTGCTGAACAGCAAATTGAGCAAACTTTACATGACAGCGTAAAACGCCAAATGGAAAAGAACCAACGTGAATACTTTCTAAATGAAAAAATGAAAGTCATTCAACGTGAGCTTTCCGATATGAATGGCGGCGCTGAAGATGACGTTGCTGAAATTGAGAAACGTCTTGCTGAAGCTGATTTACCTGAACACGTACGTAAAAAAGCCGAAGCTGAGTTCCGCAAACTTAAAGCAATGCAGCCTGCATCTAGTGAAGCTGCTGTGGTACGTAACTATCTAGAAGTGATTTTAGATACGCCGTGGAACAAAGCAAGTAAAGTCAGTATTAACTTAAATAAAGCTCAAGAAATTCTTGATGCTGACCACTATGGTCTTGATGATGTTAAAGACCGTATTGTTGAATACTTAGCTGTTCAATCACGTGTGAAAAAACTCAAAGGTCCTATCCTTTGTTTAGTAGGTCCTCCTGGGGTTGGTAAAACTTCACTCGGTGAATCAGTAGCTAAAGCAACAGGTCGTGAATTTGTTCGCATGGCGCTTGGTGGCGTACGTGACGAAGCAGAAATTCGTGGACATCGTCGTACTTATATTGGTGCGATGCCAGGTAAAATTGTGCAGTCTTTAACAAAAGTTGGCGTGAAGAACCCATTGTTCTTACTCGACGAAATTGACAAGATGGCACAAGATTACCGTGGTGATCCAGCTTCTGCATTGCTTGAAGTACTTGATCCATCACAAAACAGTAAGTTCAACGATCATTATTTAGATCTTGATCTTGACCTTTCTGAAGTAATGTTTATTTGTACTGCGAACAGTATGAATATTCCAGAAGCATTACTTGACCGTATGGAAGTCATTCGTCTACCGGGTTATACCGAAGATGAAAAAGTAAACATTGCTGAACGTTACCTTGTTCCTAAAGCAATTAAGAACAATGGATTACGTCCAAAAGAGTTAACAATTCATGAAGAAGCGATTCGTGACATTGTTCAACGTTATACACGTGAAGCTGGTGTTCGTAGTTTAGAGCGTGAAGTTTCTAAGATTGCGCGTAAAGTGGTAAAAGAAGCCGTAAGTAAAAAATCTAAAAACTTACAGCTTGATGTTACCTCTGCCAATCTTCCTGAATACCTAGGTCCACATAAATTTGACTTTGGTATTGCTGAAGATGAAGCACAAGTAGGCCGTGTAAATGGCTTGGCATGGACTTCTGTAGGCGGCGAGTTACTTACTATTGAAGTTGCAGCTGTTAAAGGTAAAGGTAAATTTATTACAACCGGTTCACTCGGTGACGTAATGAAAGAATCAATTACCGCAGCAATGACTGTAGTACGTACACGTGCTGATGAACTTGGTATTGAAGCATCTCGTTTTGAAGAAACTGATGTACACGTTCACTTACCTGAAGGCGCAACTCCAAAAGATGGACCATCTGCTGGTTTGGCATTAACAACTGCACTTGTATCAGCATTTACAGGTATTGCGATTCGTCCAGACATCGCGATGACAGGTGAAACAAGTCTTGGTGGTCGTGCGATGCGTATCGGTGGCTTGAAAGAGAAACTTCTTGCTGCACATCGTGGTGGAATTAAGCTTGTCTTTATTCCTCAAGATAACGTTCGTGATTTGGCAGAGATCCCTGACAATGTGAAAGAAGGATTAGAAATCAAAGCTGTGAAAAGTATTGATGAGATCTTGCCTTTAGCATTAACTTCAATGCCAAAGCCTTTACCAAAAACACCGATTGTAAAACCGGTGGAAGGCTCAAAAGCAGCACGTCACTAATTAAAAAATAAAAAAGAGAGCTTCGGCTCTCTTTTTTTTGTTACATAATTTGATTTAAAAATATCCAACCATCCTCATAATAAGAAGTAAGAGTGATTAATTTTATTATTTACTCTTATCTATCTTATGTTACAGATAGCCTTGTTTTTATTCTCTATGATCATCTGAACTCCAGACAGATGATCATTTGATCGCAGTCCAACACTGTTTTTTGGACTGCGTTTTTTATGCTCACTTACTCCCCCGCAGTTATTGTCTCCTCAGGTATAATACGTCAGCTGTTTTGACTGAATAGACCACATGAAAATTCGTATTCTGACCATTGGTCAAAAAATGCCTGCTTGGGTACTTACTGGTTTTGAAGATTATTTCAAACGCATCCAACCTTTTGTTCAGACTCAAGTGATTGAACTTCCAATGGCAAAACGCGGCAAAAATGACTCAGAAGCAGATATTTTAAAATACTGCCAAATTGAAGGTGAAAGTATTTTAAATGCTTTAAAATCCAACGAGACACTTATTGCTTTAGAAGTTGGAGGACGCGAACTCAGTACAGAAAAACTAGCTGACACCATGAAACAATGGATGCTTGAAGGTAATGATGTTGCACTGGCTATTGGTGGCCCAGATGGCTTGTCTGATCAGGTACGTAAAGCTGCTGCCTGGCATTGGTCACTCTCAAAACTTACCATGCCTCATCCTTTAGTTCGTGTTTTATTAATCGAACAACTTTACCGAGCGATGTCTATTAATCATAATCATCCTTATCACCGTGCATAAAAAGAACAAACGTTTCATTTTAAGAACAATCCGTTGAAATCAGGATACTTTTAACATGTCCTGATTTTGGCATAATGACTATTATTCTGCTTTTCAACTCAGGTGTAATGAAATGGAACTACAAACCCTTCCCGGACTGTTTATTTCACATGGTTCACCCATGCTTGCACTTGATCCAGAACAAGTGGGTCCTGCCTTACATCGTCTTAGTGTGAATCTACCTAACCCAAAGGCAATCATCGTGATGTCTGCTCACTGGGAAAGTAAAGCACTTGAAGTAAGTAGTTCAACACGTCCAGAAACATGGCATGACTTCCGTGGTTTCCCACCAGAGTTGTATGAGATTCGCTATAGCGCACCAGGTCAACCAGAACTTGCCGAAGAAATCTTAAAGTTGTTGGCAGACGCTCATTTTGTTGCTCATGCCAATAGTACCCGCCCTCGCGACCACGGTGTATGGATGCCTCTTTTACATATGTATCCAGATGCAGACATTCCTGTTGTTGAGATTTCTTTACCAATGAGCTTAAGCGCACAAGAAATTTATAGAATTGGGCAAACACTTGGGCCTTTACGTGAAAAGCAAATTTTACTGATTGGTTCTGGAAGTATTACCCATAATCTTGCTGAATTGTCTTGGCAAGGTGATAGTTCAAAAGTTCCTGAATGGGCTTCAACGTTTAGAAATACTGTGGTTAATAAACTTTCACATCAAGATTACGATGGCGTGTTGGAATGGCAATCATTGCCTTATATAAAACGTAATCATCCAACTCTTGAACATTTTGCGCCGTTGTTTTTTGCAATGGGAACTGGCCATCGTTTTACGATTGTTCATAGCAGCTTCACAATGGGCTCTTTAGGTATGGATATATACCGTTTTGATTAATTTTTAGGAAATACCCCGTTTTTGCGGGGTATACCACTATTTTTATTAAAAATTCGAATAATTTACAAACTTATACATTTTAAAAACCGAAACAATCATATGTTTACATTTTATTTTTTTAAGAATGTTTTAAGCTTAGTGCTGTTGTTTTTTTACTTGAAGTTTTTTAAATGAAAATTAAATATTTAATTCTTGCGTTGTTACCTTTTTCTTTGATGGCGTGTCAAACAGTTTCAAATACTCAAGCTCCAATTGTATCTGAGCAACAACAAAATTTTGCAGCAACTTTAAGTGAATATGCTTGGACTTATCAAAATGTAAAAGCTTCTAAGCCACTTGTTCTTAATTTTAATGCAGATGGTAAATTAGCAATTAACACAGGTTGTAATGGTCAAGGTGGTACTTGGAAAGTTGAAGGCAACCAACTTGTAACCTCTCCTCTCGCATCGACAATGATGGCTTGCCAAGACGATTTAATGAAACAAGAACAATTGTCTAATAGCATCTTTAGTGAAGCAAAATTGCCAATCGAAATTAGTAATAGCAATGGTCAGGTAATCTTAAGCGTGACAGATAAAGCAGGTCAAAAGCATATTTTCCAAGGCGTAAAAGCAACTAATACTCAAGCTTTAACTGATTATTCATGGTCATACCAACCTGAAAATACTAAAAAGCCGATCGTTCTTAACTTCACAAACGACCGTTTGTCTATCGCAACAGGTTGTAACCGTCAAGGTACAACTTGGAAAGTTGAAAACAATACCATCGTAACTGCTGATGTCATGTCGACAATGATGGCGTGTGAACCTGCTTTAATGAAACAGGAACAATTCTCTAGCAGCCTGTTCCAAAAACGTGCGATTCCATTTGAACTTAATACGACAAATGCTGATCAACCAACATTAACAATCCTTGATGCTCAAGGTCAGAAATATACTTTCACAGGTAAAATGACACCTGAAGCAAAATACCAGTCTGAAGGTAAAACTGTTTTCCTTGAAGTAGCACCAGAAACTAAATCTTGTACGGGTGTTGCGCCACAAACTTGCTTGCAAGTTCGTGAAGTTAAATATGATGACAAAGGCGTAAAAACTTATGCCGACAAAAACTGGTCATTATATTATGGTCAAATCGAAGGTTTTGAACACAATCCAAACCAACGCGTAATCTTACGTGTAAAACGTTTTGAAGTGAAAAACCCAGCAGCTGATCAATCTAGCCAAGCAGATGTGTTAGATATGATTGTAGAGCAAGAAATGGTTAAAAAGCCTAAAAAATAATTTTTAGACTAAAAAAATCCGATGCAAAAGCATCGGATTTTTTATTTCTATATTTTAATAAATACCTTGTGCAAGCATAGCATCAGCAACTTTTACAAAGCCCGCAATATTGGCACCATCTACATAGTTCACAGTACCGTCTTCTTTTGTACCGTATCTTACACAATTGGCATGAATGTCTTTCATGATTGCATGTAAACGTTCATCGACTTCAGCATGTGTCCAGCCCAAGCGAATTGCATTTTGGGACATTTCTAAGCCAGAAGTTGCCACACCACCTGCATTAGATGCTTTACCAGGGGCATATAAAATCTTAGCTTCAATAAAATGCTCAACTGCCTCAAGTGTAGATGGCATGTTAGCGCCTTCAGCTACACAAATGACATTATTAGCAATAAGTGTTTTAGCATCTTCGCCTGTTAATTCATTTTGTGTAGCACATGGTAAAGCAATATCTACAGGAATATGCCAAGGGGTTTTACCTTCAAAATATTCAAAACCATGCTTAGAAGCAAACTCCGAAATACGCCCACGCTTAACGTTTTTCAGCTCCATGACCTCAGCCAGCAATTCATCTGTAAAGCCATTTTTTAGATAAACAGTACCGTTCGAGTCCGACAAGGTAACCACTTTTGCGCCCAAGAACATTGCCTTTTCCGCAGCATATTGAGCAACGTTACCAGAACCAGATACTGAAACAGTTTTACCAGCAAAAGATAGCCCACGTGTTTTTAGCATTTCTTCTGCAAAATAAACCGTACCATAACCTGTTGCTTCCGGGCGCATTAAGCTACCACCAAATGAAATTCCTTTACCAGTAAATACACATGCCGTGTCATTACTGAGCTTTTTCATCATGCCAGCCATGTAACCTACTTCACGCGCACCCACGCCAATATCTCCAGCTGGGATATCAGTATTGGGACCTAAATGACGGTAAAGCTCAATCATGAGTGCCTGACAGAATCTCATAATTTCAGCATCAGATTTACCTTTAGGGTCAAAATCTGAACCTCCTTTTCCTCCACCCATCGGCAAAGTAGTCAGTGAGTTTTTAAAAGTTTGCTCAAATCCTAAAAATTTTAAAATAGATAGGTTGACCGACGGATGGAAACGCATACCACCCTTGAATGGACCAATTGCTGAATTGTATTGAACACGGAAAGCACGGTTTACTTGAGTCTGCCCTTGATCATCCATCCATGAAACACGAAATTGAATCACACGCTCAGGTTCAACCAAACGCTCTAACAATCCCTGCTCTGCATATTCCGGATTTTTTTCAATGAATGGCCACAAACTTGTCATGACTTCTTCGACAGCTTGTAAAAACTCAGGTTGATGCGGATCACGCGCTTGCACGTAATTCAGGAATTCATTCAGGTTGTTATATTTCAATGCACGGTCCTCAGCATAGTAATGAATTAAATTGGTGCAATACATTTTAAAATGCATCATTTAGCAGCAAAATATTAAATCGCTTTCCATCATTTTTAACAATAGTTATTTTAAATTATTTTATTTTTCTTAATTATCATAAACTTATTTTTAGAAAAACTATCTAAAAATCAAAAATAGTCATTTATCTTTTCAGTTTTATTGATCTATTATTGTGCAATATTAGCTACATTTTAGGTCAATCAAAAAGCCAATAAATTCGTTAAAATCCATTGACCTTACTTAGGTTTTTCTTCATTATCGCATCGTTTTAAGCAAGCTATTTTCCTCTATGAATCCATCTATTTCTCTCATACGCGAGATTGATGCGTTATTACCACAAACGCAATGTGGTTTATGTGGACACCGTGACGGCTGTCTACCTTACGCAAAGTCCATTGCTGAAGGTGAAGAAGCAAATAAATGTGTTCCTGGTGGACAGCCAGTGGCCGATGCGCTCGCAAAATTATTAAATCGCTCATCGTTACCTGCTGAAACAAGTGTCTGGCCAGTACAAGCCGATGGACGCCCGCAACGCATGAAAGCGATTATTCGCGAAGACGAATGTATCGGATGTACAAAATGTATTAATGCTTGTCCTGTAGATGCCATTATTGGTAGTGGTAAGCTCATGCATACCATCTTGACTGATTTGTGTACAGGTTGTGAGTTATGTATTCCACCCTGCCCAGTTGACTGTATTGATCTGGTCGAAGACACTCAAGCTTTGCCGAACGAACAACAACGCATTGCAGAGCAAGATGATTTAAGACAACGTTACTACGCGCATATTCAACGCGAAGAAAAACGTCGTATACATCGTAAAGGGCCTGTTGTACGCGCTGAAATTGATACACAACTTTTTGCACAGTTTTCTCAAGCACTTGATGATTTACCTTCAATTCAAATCATTGAGAAGCCAAAAGAAGCGGTTGTAAATGATGCAAAAACTACGATTGAATTAGCTAAAATTCGCACACAAATTAAAAAGTTGGAAAAGCAGCTCAGTGTTCGAGAAGATGCAAAAAAACGTCTTCAACTTGATGAACTACATCAGCAACTCATTCAATTACAGGAGGTCTGAATGGCCGTCAAAAACATGACGAAAAAGCAGATTCAAATTTTCTTTGAACGCCTTCGTGAACAAAGACCTTCTCCAGAAACCGAATTAAAATATTCATCACCTTTTGAATTATTAATTGCCGTCATGTTATCGGCACAAGCAACCGATGTTAGCGTAAACAAAGCAACAGATAAGCTTTATCCTGTCGCCAATACTGCTGAAAAAATCTATAACTTAGGTGTAGACGGCTTAAAAGAATATATAAAGACCATCGGCCTTTATAACGCGAAAGCTGAAAATGTTATTAAAACCTGTAAGATTCTAATGGAGCAATTTAACGGCGAAGTTCCAAGTAATCGAAAAGACTTGGAAGCTTTACCAGGTGTAGGTCGTAAAACAGCCAATGTGGTTTTAAATACAGCATTCGGGCAACCCACTATGGCTGTCGACACACACATTTTCCGTGTGGGAAATCGTACTGGCTTAGCAGTAGGTAAAAATGTTCTTGAAGTTGAACACCGTTTAGTTAAGGTAATTCCAAAAGAATTTATTATAGATGCACACCACTGGCTGATATTACACGGCCGTTATTGCTGTATCGCTCGTAAACCGAAATGTTTCGAGTGTGTTGTTGCTGATGTATGTAACTGGCCAGACCGCTTTGAATTTGGCGCCACAAAAGTAATTCCAACAAAAAACCTCAGTTAATCCTGAGGTTTTTTAAGCTGCTGCAATTTGGGATGTAGTTGACGTTCTCGTCCGTTCTTTTTATTTTCCAAAGCTTGTTGTTTCTGCACATGACGCAACATTTTTTGACTTTGATATAGTAAAAATAACAATAGTGCCAGACTCAGCAATACCACTAAAATCAAAATGATTTTCATATCGTTCTCCCGCACTCAATGAAAGAAAAGAGCCCTCATAAAGAGGGCTCTTTATCACAAATAATATTAAATTATTTGTCTAAGATGTTGAACAAATCTTTTTGTACATCTTCAATAGTGCGCAAGCCATCAAGCTTGTCATAAGTTGGCGCATTTTCACCAGAAGCAGCACGGCCTTGATAGAAACCAACTAATTGCTCTGTTTCAGTATGATAAGACGCTAGACGCTTACGGATGGTTTCTTCTTGGTCATCTGGACGTTGAACAAGATCTTCACCAGTTTCGTCATCTTTACCTTCCACTTTAGGTGGATTGTATACAGTGTGGTAAACACGGCCAGAAGCTGGGTGCTGACGGCGACCAGAGAGACGTTTTACGATTTCTTCGTCAGGTACATCAATTTCAATCACGTGATCGATGCTGATGCCTTCTTTTTCCAATGCTTCTGCTTGAGGAATCGTGCGTGGGAAGCCGTCAAAAATACAACCATTCACGCAGTCCGGTTGAGCAATACGTTCTTTTACTAAACCAATAATGAGTTCATCTGAAACTAAACCGCCAGATTCCATTACACTTTTAGCTTTTAAACCTAATTCAGTACCTTCACGAATTGCAGCACGGAGCATATCACCGGTTGAAATTTGTGGGATATTGTAGCGCTTACAGATCAACTGAGCCTGAGTACCTTTGCCTGCCCCAGGTGGTCCGAGTAAGATAATGCGCATAAAAAACATCCTCATTTAAAACAATGAATGTGAGGTCTGGCAGATTTAATTTCGTTGATCCTGATAGATCCTGCCCGACTTCGAATTATAAGAAAGCCACAAACAAATGTATTGTACCAGCAATAAATCCGGTTACCCCACCTAGTACAATAAGAATCCACTCGTCCTCTTGGAATGCTGGACGTAACAAATTCTGAAACTCTTTTGGTGTCAGTTCACGAATACGCTCTTTAAACATTTGAAAAATCTTCTGTGCCCGGCTTGCATTCAGTGCAGGGTCACATACGGGTCCCATCGTAATTTCAATTGAACGATCAATCAAGTCCGTCTTTAATCTTGCGTACTCTCTTGGGCCCAAAGAAAGCTGTAAAGATGTACGAACAAGTGGAGTTTCCATAATTTCGTTAATATGACGTTTAACAATACGACGTGTTTTGTCCTTGCGTGAACCGTACATCATTTCTGTCATAATCGATTTTAACGTAATTAGGTCTTCTGTCACTACACTAGAAAAGACTTCAGAGACTTCTTCTTGACGCTTCATGAAAGCACCTTGGAAATTATAGGTACCGATTCGTAAAACAGGCACAATCCAAGGGAACTTGCGATCTTTGGTTAATCTAAATATTTGCGGATAACGAACGTAATGTGGCTCAATTGGGTTAAATACCATCCAGATTGCAATCCAGTTGGTTAAAAAGCCCCAAATAGATGCCCAAAATGGTACCGTCCAATGCCAAGGTACAACAAACCAGACAACCATCTGAAAAATACCGAAGAACATCCCGATTAGAGCACTAATATGCCAAATAAAGTTGATTTCTTTTTGCCCAACTTTTAAAAACATACGTACCATTAAACGGCGGTCACCTTCCATTTGGCTCACCACCATTTCACGCATATCAACCAATGACTCGACATTCATGGTCAGTTCAGTCACTAATTCTCTTAGCACACCTGGTAACTGCTTATGTGCTTGAGCATAAATACGGCGTTTAATCGAATAAGGTAAATTTTCCCAAAGCACTGCATTACGATCGATCATCACTTCATCAATCAAATGCTCAAGTTCAAATCCGACTTGTTCACCAATAATACGTGCCATGTCTTCAGGGTCCATTGCCTCTAAAAACTCACGCAAAGAACCTAACTTAGATAGAGTATTATCGGTAATAATTCCTGAGATACGTCCTGCTTTACGTGGCACAATACCTTGCCAGCCGACTGGTAAAGGACCTAAATGGAATCCCCAAAACTTGATTGGGTAAAACACCATTTTTAAAGCCATCCACACATGTGCCCATGTGACAAAGGCAGTGACCGGAATGATACTCAAAACGGCCCAAAAATCAGGTCTGTGTAAAAAGGTCTGCCACAATCCGCTGACGTACTCTAACATGTAAGACTCTCGTATTTATTTGTGCTCTGCTTATGGCGAGTTAACGATAAGCTGCTTTGTTTTATAAACCAAAACTTAGAGAATAAGAAAATTGTATTTGCGGTTTTGTATTGGCAGCAACGGCTCCATTTTGATCAGTTAATTTTTCAGCTGCTCCAATACCCACACTAAAGGTACTAATCCTTTCTGAATTCAACAATACATATGCCAAATCGACGCCAGCACCTAAACGAGATTTATAATCTCCGTCTACAGATTTGCTATCAAGATGTCCAGCATAAAAGCCAATATAGTAACCATTCTTATCAGTTCCGGTAAGGTAGTAAGGATAGCGAAATCCGACTTGTCCACCGGCAGTTTTATCACCATTTAAAAATGCACCAACTTTTGCATAAGCAATCCCATAAGGATTTACCCACTCACCATTGAGATGTAACAATTTTTGAGTAAAACCTGCGCCTACATTCCAAGTCGCTGCTTTATGATCTGCTAAATTTGCTTCTGGAAGAAATGAATAATCTTGAGCATGAGCCCAACTACTTACTGTCAAAACTGCAAGTAAGGGATAAATTTTTCTCATTATTTTCTCCATTTTCCCTAATCGTATGGTGAGAACAACCCTATTCTATTGAATGAGAGACTTTAACAGAATTATTTTGCTTCTTATATACAAGACTCTACAATTTTGTTGTCTACAAAGTCAAAAAAGCCAATTTGTTTCTTCACTGAAACTTTGAAAATTATGCAATATTTTAACTGCGCTTGCGTTAGAATAAGCAGCTATTTTTCTCATCCTATGTCATTAAGTCGATCCGTATGAAACAGCACTTTCCTTTAAAAGATATCCAGCAAGAAAAGCGCATTTATCGAGGTCGTATATTTTTTGCCGTAGGTCTTGTGATTATTTGTCTATTAGTATTAGCAAGCCGATACGCCTATCTACAAATTTTTCATTACGATGAGTTCTCGACCGCATCGGATAAAAACCGTATTCGCTTACAACCTCTGCCACCTGCTCGTGGTTACATTTATGACCGTAATGGGGTTTTACTAGCAGATAACTATCCTGTTTTTACCGCAACATTAAGTAAGGCAGATGTTGAAGATCCGGATGCGGTTATTGAACAATTACAACCCATTTTAGAGCTGACTCAAGAAGATGTAGACCGTTTTAAAAGCCGTATTAAAACGGCGCGTAAAACCGAACGCGTAGCAATTAAGCTGAACTTAACCGAGACAAATATTGCCAAGTTTAGTGAAGTTAAATACAAATTCCCTGGGGTTAGAATTGAAACCCAAATGACGCGCTATTATCCGCATGGTGAATTGTTTGCTCATGTGATTGGATATGTGGGCCGTATTAACGATAAAGAATTAAAAAGTATTGATAAAGATTTATACGCTGGAACAAACCTGATTGGTAAAATCGGCGTAGAGAAAAGTTACGAAGATTTACTTCATGGAACACCGGGTTATGAATCTGTAGAAGCAGATGCTCATAGTAATGTATTGCGTCATTTAGGACGTAAAGACCCAACTCGTGGTAATGACCTGTACTTATCATTAGATTATGGTTTACAAGTCGTAGCATCACAGCAACTTGCTGGACGCCGTGGTGCAATTGTTGCGATAGACCCACGTACAGGTGAAATTCTTGCGTTGGTCTCAAGTCCAAGCTTTAACCCAAACTTATTTGTGACGGGTATTAATCATAAAGATTATAGCTCGCTACGTGACAACATCGATCAACCTCTTTATAACCGTGCTGTTCAAGGGGCATACCCTCCTGGTTCGACCATTAAACCAATGGAAGCGATGGGCGGTTTACATTATGGTATTGTCGACTGGTCTACTGCTATTTCCGATCCGGGCTACTTCCATTTACCTGGAGACTCTCATAAATTCCGTGACTGGAAAAAAACTGGTCATGGCATCGTGAACATGCATAAAGCGATTATCATGTCTTGCGATACCTATTTTTATATTTTGGCAAATCAAATGGGCATCGACCAGATGAACCAATGGATGCGCCAATTTGGCTTTGGTCAAAAAACAGGTGTCGACTTACCAAGTGAAAGTGAAGGTTTATACCCAAGTCCAGAATGGAAAATGCGTACACGCAAAACTAAATGGATGAAAGGTGAAACAATTTCCGTCAGTATTGGTCAAGGTGCATTTACTGCAACTCCATTACAACTTGCAATGGCAACTGCTATTACAGCGAATCACGGCTCTCATGTAGTTCCACATGTTTTACGTGCATCGCATGGTGCAAAACCTTTTACAGTCCGTAATGCGCCTGATGGAAAAATTAATTTCAACGGTACAGACGAAGACTGGGTAAAAATGCGAGAAGCCATGATTGATGTAATTCAATCAGGTACTGGACGTGGTATCCGTACATCGCTCTATCAAATTGCCGGAAAAACAGGTACGGCACAGGTTAAGAGTATTGCGCAAGGTAAACGCTACAATGAAGCTGCGCTTAGTGAACGCCAACTTGACCATGGTCTTTTTGTTGGGTTTGCACCTGCCGATAAACCTGAAATCGCAATCGCAGTCATTTGGGAAAATGGTCGTCATGGTGGTTCCGCAGCTCAACTTGCTAAGCCAATATTTGATTACTGGTTATTAACCCGCAATAAAAATCCAATTCGTCCAGCCAACCATCAAGTTAATGGTGGCCTTATGACAGCCGGAATTAAACCGGGCGAGCTTCCAAGTGGCGGCGAAACAGCTAGCTCTACTCCAGTAGCTGCTACAACTACCGCAGCAGCAACATCTGCTCCACAAGCTGCTCCTGCTCGCCCTGCTACAAATGAGATCGATGAATAATGAAAAATCAGTTGCGCATTATTGGGGGCGAATGGAAAAGACGAGTTTTGCCATTTGCCAGTATTGAGGGTTTAAGACCAACCCCAGATCGTGTCCGTGAAACGTTATTTAATTGGCTCATGTGGGACATTCAAAATGCTCAGGTCCTCGATATTTGTACAGGTTCTGGTGCATTAGGCTTTGAAGCACTTTCGCGCGGTGCCGCATCTGTTTATATGATTGAACCAGATAAGACCCAAGCACGATTTTTAAAAGAGAATATTCAACTGCTAAAAGCGCAAAATTGTCATTTAGTTAATGCAACTGCTCAACAAGCATTACCGCGCTTAAAAGAACAATTTGATGTAGTTTTTTTAGATCCGCCTTATAGCCTCGATTTATGGCAAGAGCTCGCTCACTTGGCAGATTCACATATTAAAAAGAATGGATACATTTATGTTGAAGCTGACCGAGATTTATCTCAGCTTCAACTTCCTGCAACATGGCAACAAGTTAAAACCACTAAAGCTGGTACAGTCCACGCAGGTCTTTATCAGAAAATTTAATCATGTAGAATTTTTATAACGAATTACTTTAACTGATCTATTTATCTGAATTAGATTATTTTAATTTTGCATTTCAGAATAAATAGATCGTAAAAAATCGTATGAGTTGACCTCGGTCGTAAGGAAAACTCGAAATATATTCATAACCAATTTTTAGTCTTGGATTAACACTATAGTTAACTCCATACCCAACTGAAATGGATAAATCTTGAATATTAATATGATTCGTTAAACCAGTGATGCTTTTGCTGTGAAGTTGCCCCGTATCATAGGCTGTATAATTATAAATTACCCAACGTTCATTTGAATAAAATTCGTTTTTAAGCACATTATAGTTATTAATTTCATCATCATGCTCAATTGCCAACCGCCTTTGTTCCAAGTTTAAATCTGATTGATCTAACAACTGATCTGTATTTAATAAAGCAGAATCATCGCTTTCTGGTTGAAAAAAATCATAAGCCTGAACATATCCACTATAAAGCATAGTGATCACTGTAAAAACAGTATAAAAAATTTTCTCTACACACATTTTATTTTGCAAATTCAAAAAGGTAGCTTAAAGCTACCTTTTTTTGCAAGGTTTTAATTAACTTAAACCAATGACTGCCACAATTGCTGCGCAGGTACCCATAATTTTTTTGCCATAAGGTACATATCGTGTAAATATTGCGCCTAATGCAAGTCCAGCACAATAAATAAGTGCCATACCGGTAACCATACCAGTTACTAATGCAACAATATGCCCTGCATGTGCTAACTCAACTCCATGAGCTACTCCATGAAAACTTGCGAGTAAAGCAGCAGCCATAGGCCATATCCGATTTGATTTTGTCCATAATGCAATCGCTGTAACAATCAAAGAAGCAATAATCCCATATTCAGCGATACTCTCTGGTATTAGACCTTGGGCACCTACTAAAAAGCCTACAATCAAAGCAATACTTAGAGTAATGATACCGGCAATTTTCCATTGTTTAGCTGCTGACCATAACAAGATACCAAAACCTAAAGCCATCACTAAATGATCGAGACCAGTAAAAGGGTGAATAAAACCTGCTACAAATCCAGAATGCGTATGATCATGACCCGGGTGTGCCATGGCTAATGCCGGTAACATGCTAAGGAGCCCAATGCCCCATTTCTTAATGAAGTTCATAGTTACTCCTTAAGCTTTAAACAGCCCTTGCTTCTCAATAAATTGAATAATTTCTTCAAGCCCATCTTGTGTTTTCATGTTTGAAAATAAAAATGGTTTTTCACCGCGCATGCGTTTAGCATCTTGGTCCATCACATCAAGATTTGCACCAACCATAGGTGCGAGGTCAGTTTTATTAATAATCAGTAAATCTGATTTGGTAATACCTGGTCCACCTTTACGTGGAATTTTTTCACCACCTGCCACGTCAATAACATACAAGGTTAAATCAGAAAGTTCTGGGCTAAATGTTGCGGCCAAATTATCGCCACCGCTTTCAATAATAATGAGTTCTAAGCCATCAAATTTCTCACACAAATCATCAATCGCGGCCAAGTTAATTGAGGCATCTTCACGAATTGCTGTATGAGGGCAACCACCTGTTTCCACACCCACAATACGATCTGGTGACATCGCTTCATTACGGGTTAAAAAGTTTGAGTCTTCTTTGGTATAAATATCATTTGTCACTACAGCCATATTGTATTTATCACGTAAGGCACGGCATAAGTTAAGCGTAAGTGCTGTTTTACCTGAACCGACTGGTCCGCCAATTCCAACTCGTAATGGACTACGTTCTGTCATGATTTTTATCCTTTTATTTCCTAATTTTAAGATCTGAATAACCGTGAATATTGTGTTTCGTGTTTCATACTCAGCATGGCATAGCGAGGTAAAGCACTACTCAGTTGCTCATCTTTAAGTTTTAAAGCCTTCTCTACAGCGTGTGGTACTCGCCCATGCAAATGCCACAAAATTCTTTGTCCTGCCATTTGTCCCAATGGGACTGTTTTTACGGCTGCTAAAACCTGATTTTCTAAAACAGTAAAGGTATACGCCGTGAGTACATCAATATCTTTAAGCTCTAAACGCCCACAAAGCTGTGCATAGACAGGTACAAAACCAAACTGCTTTTTAACCTCAACTGGCTTTTTCAAAACATCTTTAATCCATGCATTTAAAGAAAATGCTAGTTGCTGAGATTCAGCAAGTAGCTCTTTACTTTCTCGGCTTGCCTTATAAAAATGTGCCCAAGTCAAGAACTCGTCTGAGTCATCATAATGATGCATAAGACGCTTAAGTACAGGTAACTCAAAGCGTACCAGCAACATTTCAAGCATTTCTTCAAAGTAATCAATGGCAGAGCTTTCATCGTGTATTAAGCCAATATCAATGGCTGTTTCTACACCTTGTGAATAACAATACGCTCCAACTGGCAATGCCGTCGAAGACAGTGTCAGCAGTTGAAGTAATTGTGCTGCGTTATGAATGGACATGGTGCAAAGCTTTGATTGGACTTAAACGATGATCATGGCTATGCTGTGCATAGGCACCGCTTTCAGGTTCAAATGGATGATCAGTTTCTGTTACTGTAAGCCCCAAACCTTCTACCATTTCAGCAAGTACATGATCAGGCTCAAAATATAAAGCTGTTGGTGTCAGCATTAATGGCACATGTCGGTTACCTAAATGATAGGCCGCTTTAAGCAAATCAAATTCGGATTGAGCCGTGACTTGCATTAACCGTTCAGGTTTTGCATCAACTCGCAATACATCGCCCTCTTGCGTTGCAATATATGAACCACTACGCAAAATGCCAGTACGAGGCAAATCCGCACCGATATCTACGCCACTTGCTAAAGCCGCTCGAAAACGTGATTTCTGACGGGTATCAAACGTTAGCTCAACCGTTTCAAATGTCTGATTAGGAGAAATATCTTCAAGACGTTGGGTGTAAATTTTCATTTAGCTTTTCTCTCCTTACTTATTTCTTTCACATATAAGGTAGTGAGGCAAATCACCTCTATAAATTCATTAAAACAAGAAATAACGCTGTGCCATTGGTAACACGTCAGCAGGCTCACATGTTAGTAATTCACCATCTGCTCGTACCTCGTAAGTTTCGGGATGCACATGCATAACTGGACAATATGTATTGTGTTTCATATCGGCTTTGGTAATTGAACGCGTATTTTTACATGCGCTAATTAACTTTCTCAGATTTAGTTTCTCAGCAACTTTTTCATCAATTGCTGCTTGAGATAAAAAGGTAATACAAGTGTTATGCACACCACGCGGATAAGCCCCAAACATTGGACGGTAATGCACAGGTTGAGGGGTTGGAATGGAAGCATTAATGTCACCCATCGGTGCAGCTGCAATCATGCCACCTTTAATAATCATGGAAGGTTTCACGCCAAAAAACGCAGGCTTCCATAACACTAAATCAGCAAGTTTTCCGACTTCAACCGAACCGATTTCATGGCTTAAACCATGGGTAATTGCTGGGTTAATTGTATATTTGGCAATGTAGCGTTTAACCCGATTATTATCATGAAGCTCATTGTCACCCTCTAATGGGCCACGTTGTACTTTCATTTTGTGGGCAGTTTGCCAAGTACGTAAAATGACTTCACCCACGCGCCCCATCGCCTGCGAGTCTGATGACATCATGGCAATTGCACCTAAGTCTTGCAGAATATCTTCGGCAGCAATGGTTTCACGTCGAATACGACTTTCCGCAAAAGCAATATCTTCAGCAATTGCTGGGTCTAAATGGTGGCATACCATCAGCATATCTAAATGCTCGTCAATGGTATTAATGGTATAAGGTCGTGTTGGGTTGGTCGAAGACGGCAAGACATTACTTTGCCCAATTGCTTTTAAAATATCGGGAGCATGTCCACCACCTGCACCTTCAGTATGGTACGTATGAATGGTACGATCTTTAAAAGCTGCTAGGGTTTCCTCTAAAAAACCACCTTCATTTAAAGTATCCGTGTGAATTGCGACCTGAACATCAAACTCGTCTGCCACACTCAAGCAGTTATCAATTGCTGCTGGTGTTGAGCCCCAGTCTTCATGCAGTTTTAACCCAATTACGCCAGCCTTAATTTGCTCACGAATTGGATCTGGCAAACTCAGATTACCTTTGCCTAGTAGGCCAATATTCATAGGCAAATCATCAATCGCCTGCAACATGGTCGCAATATGCCAAGGGCCTGGAGTTACTGTGGTTGCCGAAGTTCCGGCTGCTGGTCCTGTCCCCCCACCTACCATTGTTGTTGTACCCGCCATAAGAGCGGTTTCAACCTGCTGCGGGCAGATCCAGTGAATGTGAGTATCAATACCACCAGCTGTTAAAATTTGTCCTTCACCTGCAATTACTTCTGTCGCTGCACCTAAAGGGATGGTAATGTCGGGTTGAATATCGGGGTTACCGGCTTTTCCTATTTTCCAGATTCGCCCATTTTTTAAACCTACATCGGCTTTAACAATTCCCCACCAATCCACAATTAAAGCATTGGTAATGACTGTGTCAGCAACTTCATCGGCTAAAAGTTGCGATTGCCCCATCCCGTCACGAATGACTTTACCACCGCCAAATTTAACTTCTTCACCATATGTCGTTAAATCTTGTTCAACCTCAATAAAAAGCTCTGTATCAGCTAGGCGAATACGATCTCCAACTGTTGGACCAAACATTTCAGCATATGCACGACGTGACATTTTCATAATTTTTTACTCATATCTTTCATTATGGTTGTTATGTTTAATCCAACTTGCCCATGACTCGGCCTGCAAAACCATATACTTCTCGCTTACCAGCTAAAGCAACAAGCTCCACTTCTCGACTTTGTCCCGGTTCAAAACGTATCGCAGTACCCGCCGCAATATTTAAGCGAAAACCCTTTGCTATCTCACGATCAAACTCTAAGGCATCGTTTGCTTCATAAAAATGAAAATGTGAACCCACCTGAATAGGCCTGTCGCCAAGATTAGCCACTACAACTTTTAAAGTTTCTCGTCCGACATTCAGTTCAATATCAGTGTCTGGAGTAATAACCTCACCGGGGATCATAAGCGTTCCTTTTATACTATTGGCTGATGAACAGTGACTAATTTCGAACCGTCAGGAAAAGTTGCTTCGACCTGAACCTCAGCAATCATTTCCGCTACGCCATCCATAACATCTTCACGCTTTAATAAAGTCGTGCCAAAGTGCATAAGTTCACTCACCGTCATTCCATCTCGAGCACCTTCAAGTAAGGCTGCCGAAATAAACGCAACAGCTTCTGGATAATTCAGCTTTAAACCTCGTGCTTTACGACGCTCAGCCACCAAACCTGCGGTAAAAATGAGTAACTTATCTTTTTCTGTTGGATTGAGTTCCATATCTCTTTCCTAATAGCATCTAGTTTTCTTTAAGCAAAATGCGTGCTCAAAAGCAGCATACTTGTTTTAATCGTTTTTAAAATACGCAATTTAACGTAAATTAAGTTTTCCAAATTCTTGGGAATTCCTCATCTAAATCAAACCAATACCGTCTTAATCTTGCTCTTATAGCCGCGAAAGCATCATGGCAAACTCGCACATCATTTCCTAAAAACCGCGCACACAGCACATCTTCTAGTAACGTCAAAGTCACAGGCACATCCATACGCATAATGAGTTCACGAATGAGTTCAATATGTTGCTCTAAATAAAATGAAGAACGGAATTTTGCTGGCGGTACAGCCCAAAAACTTGCCATTACAGCCAGATTATTCATTCCTAAACATGAGCTTAACCAGCGATCTCCCCCCTCAAAATATAAAGTATCGGCAACTAGTAATTTATTCTCACGCCATAACTTAAATTGATTGTGATAACTTCCATGAACAAAATTCTCAGCTCGAGCCTGTCGGCCCAAAACCAGCATATCCCATCCAATAAAACTTGCTGTTTGTTCAAGGTGAATATGTGTTTCCGAATGTGCTACAGCACCATCAAATAACATCGTTTCTTGTGGCATCCACTCTAAAATAGAGTCATTTTTTACAGTCAGATAAATATGCTGAAAAGCCTGTTTACCATTGGTTCTATACCATTTCCCAGCTCCAGGTGTGGTAATAACTGCATGTGCCTGCTCTGCTGTTTCAATTTGGAAAGTAAGATGATCTCCTCCTGCAATTCCTGCTGGTGGATGAACAATAATAGCGTGGCAAACTCCAGTTTTTTCGGGCCAGAGCATTTTTTGCACCCGAACAGGGCCATGATGTTTTCTATGACTCATTATGGTGCGATAATTTTTAAAACTAAAACCAAGCTCTAATTGTGCATACCAAAATGGTGCTAAAGAAGTTTGAGAAAATTGCTGAATCCGATTCATTTTGGCTCATTTTTAATAATGGCTTTTTTAATAAGCAAAATATGCACCAAATACAAAAAGAGGTCATTACAAACTTAGAAACAATTTTTTTATTTTAATGAGTTAAAAAATAGTCAATGTCTAACATAAAACCACAGTAAAGCATGGAATTATTTATACAATAGCGCCCATCCTCGCTCTTATAAATTTTTTCCATGAAAATCTTTTTCGTGTTAGTACCTTTTGTATTTTTAACTGGGTGTATTTTTGGCCAATCTAGTGAGCTCAAACGTGCAGAAAAACTATTAAATAATTTTCAATGTAAAAATGTTGAAACCAGTGAAATGCCTACAAGCTCTATCAATTCTTATTACCAACAAACTTTAGCTGTGAGTAAAGATAAAGCGACCTCTTATGTAGAAAGTTATAAAGAGGGTGAAGAATTATTCGCTATGCCTTTAGATGAAGTGGTAAAGAAGCAATATGAACTTTATAAAGCAGCATGCGACTCTCTAGGTGGAGTTTCTGCACAGCCATAATTAAAAACAGGTATCCATTAAATCACCCGAATGGATACCTCTACCCCACCAACTTAATTTTAAAAATTACTATTAAAAGGTTCCTAATAAGCATTCACTTTACCTTTTGATAAAATTAAGCAACATAGTAACGCTTTTATTTTATTTTCTTTTTTTCTAGGCTTTAAATACTTTTTATTTTTTATTTTGAGGTTTTGGTCATTATGAAAAAATCATTATTAGCAATTGCACTTATGAGCACTCTTCTTGTCGCATGTAATAAACACGAAAATAAAACAGAGACAACTTCTGATGCATCTACCCCTGTACAAACTACTGAAGCAAGTAATGCTGTTGCCGTAGATACTGAACATACAGCAGAGAACTCTCTCGACTGGAATGGTAAATACAAAGGAACACTTCCTTGCGCAGACTGTGAAGGCATCAAAACTGAATTAAAATTAAAAGATGATAAAACTTATGAGTTGACTGAAACTTATTTAGGTAAAGGTGATACAAACCCATTTGAAACACACGGTAAGTTTGCTTTCGATAAAGACAACACTTCTGTTATTACCTTAGATGATAAAGCTCAAAACCGTAAATTCTTTATTGGTGAGAATACTGCTACTGCATTAGACATGGAAGGTAAAAAAGTTGAAGGTTCTTTGGCTGAACATTATGTGTTGAAAAAAGAAGACTAATAAATTTTTCAATATAAATAAAAAAACCGCTCATTTGAGCGGTTTTTTATGAAGTCAATTCTTAGTGAGCTGAGAATTGGTTCATTGTGTTTTTAGAGTCATCACCAGCTTTAAGTGCATTTTCACCAGCGAAGATTTCTTTGTGATCATCACCGATGTCTGAACCAGCCATTGCTTGGTGTTTCACACATGCGATACCGCCACGGATTTCTTTACGTTGTACGCCAGCAACATAAGCTAACATACCTTGATCACCGAAGTAACCTTGTGCCAATTCGTGAGTAGAAAGAGCAGCAGTGTGGTATGTAGGAAGTGTGATCAAGTGATGGAACACACCAGCTTCACGCGCAGCGTCTGCTTGGAAAGTACGGATTTTTTCATCAGCATCAGCAGCTAATTCAGTGTTGTCGTACTCAGCGCTCATTAATTTAGCACGGTCGTAAGCAGACACATCTTTACCTTCAGCAACCCAACGGTCATACGCTTGTTGACGGAAGTTTAAAGTCCAGTTGAATGATGGGCTGTTGTTGTAAACAAGCTTCGCATTTGGAACTACTTCTTTAACACGGTTAACCATGTGAGCAATTTCTTTTACGTTTGGAGTCGGAGTTTCGATCCAAAGTAAGTCAGCACCATTTTGAAGGCTAGTGATACAGTCAAGTACAACACGGTCAATCTGAGTGCCTTCACGGAATTGATATAAACCAGAAGCTAAACGAGTTGGGCGGTGTAACTTGCCATCACGTTTAATTAAGATTTCATCATCAGTTGCTTCAGAGATATCAATTTCTTGAGTGTCTAAGTAGCTAATATATTTAGATGCGATATCACCTGGTTCTTTAACTACTGGGATGCTTTGAGTAAGGTCAGCACCTTCAGAGTCAGTACGAGCAACAATAACGCCTTCTTCTACACCTAATTCTAAGAATGCATAACGAAGAGCATGGATCTTAGCGATGAAGTCAGCATGTGGAACAGTTACTTTACCAGCTTGGTGACCACATTGTTTTGCATCAGATACTTGGTTTTCGATTTGAAGCGCACAAGCACCAGCTTCAATCATTTTCTTAGCAAGTAAATAAGTTGCTTCTTCATTACCGAAACCAGCATCGATGTCCGCAATAATTGGCACAACGTGAGTTTCGAAGTTGTCGATTTGAGCTGTGATTTCAGCTACTTTCGCAGAGTCACCCGCTTCTTTTGCTTTGTTTAAAGCACGGAACAAGTCATTTAATTCTTTTGCATCAGCTTGACGTAAGAAAGTGTAGATTTCTTCGATTAAAGCAGGTACTGAAGTTTTTTCGTGCATAGATTGGTCAGGAAGTGGACCGAATTCTGAACGAAGTGCAGCAACCATCCAACCAGAAAGGTAGATATAACGTTTGCTAGTAGTACCGAAGTATTTTTTGTTAGCAATCATTTTTTGTTGAGCGATGAAACCATGCCAGCAACCTAATGATTGAGTATATTTGCTTGAATCAGCATCGTATTCAGCCATATCACGACGCATAATCGCAGCTGTATACTTAGCAATATCTAAACCTGTTTTGAAACGGTTTTGAAGTTGCATACGAGCAGCATCTTCTGGGCTAATGTCTGCCCAAGTGTTGCCGAATTTTGATTTTAATTCACGTACTGCATCAATCGCTGTTTGATATGTAGTCATGATATTGTCCTGTATTCATTTTAGGATTTCATCGATCGAAGCCTAGAGTCATGTTACTTAAATTTCTTATGACACCAGCTGCTTCTTCATGTACACAGCTTAGACTTAGCCAATCAATTAATCCAATATCCTTCGTTAATCTTCAGTATTTATTTAAAAAATATACCAATAAATCGATATTATAAGCAAAACTAAAAAACATAACACCTTGTTTATAAAAACAAAATAATCCTAAAGGAGTATAGTATTTTGATCAAAAAACTCTCCAAGTTTTATTTTTATACAGTTTTCAAGATTTTTCCATTCATTTTTAGTGTTAAAAGTCAATTGTAAATTAGGCGACTTTTGCCAATGAAAAAAGTCAATCAACATGCTAGAACAATACTAAATATTAATTAAAAATATTTCTTCCATAACTACAAATATAAAAACATATCAAAGATAACAAAATCGAGCATTTGAGGTGCTTTTCAGGCATACTTAATTTCAACAAAAAATGTCGTTTTTCTCATCATTTTTTCACACAATGTTCTTTAAATATGGCATAATTTGAAACAATTTTAGGGTTTTATTTTCGGTATTTTTTTTATGAATTTGGAGCGGGTAGATCTTAATCTATTAATATATCTTGATGTTCTTCTTCGTGAAAAAAATGTTACTCGCGCAGCCGAACAACTTGGTGTTACTCAACCTGCCATGAGTAATATTTTACGCCGTTTGCGTAATTTATTTAATGACCCTCTCCTGATCCGTTCATCTGAAGGGATGACGCCGACAGAACGTGCGCTTGAATTACAACCACGTATTCGCGATGCCCTTTCTGATCTTTCCATGATTTTGGAACCGCGTACCGAATTTCGCCCTTATACCAGTAATCGCGTTTTCCGTATTATGACTTCTGACTATGCAGAAGCAACCCTAGTTCCTCGTCTTGTTAAAGCTCTACGCTCTGAAGCACCCAACGTTGTACTCGATTTTCTCACTCCAAGTGACGTGTCATATAGAGACATGGAGCAAGGTAAAGTTGATCTAGCAATTAATCGCTTCAATGAAATTCCACAAAGCTTCCACCAAGTTTTAGTTTGGCGTGATAGCTTTAGCTGTATTTTAAATGACAAACACCCTGCTGTTACTCATTTAAACTTAAAAAGCTATTTAGATGCTCAACATATTTGGGTATCTAAAACTGGTATGGGTGTAGGTTTTGGGGTAAACCCTGACAAACAAGGTGGCCTAGGCTGGATTGATCAGGCATTAGAACGTATTGGTCAACGTCGTAAAATTTCTGTGTTTACGCGCCACTATCAAATGCCAGCATTACTTGCTCAAAATGTTGATTTGATTGCAACGCTTCCAACTCGAATGGCTCGTTTGCAAGCACAAAATCCAAAATTAGTCATTAAGGATCCACCGTTTTATATTCCTGAGTTCGAACTCAAGATGGCATGGTGTCCATTATTACATCATCATCCAGCTCATCGCTGGTTACGCCAACTTATCTTATTCGTTGCTCGCCAAATGATCGAAGAGGAAAATCGTGAATTCCTAACCAATAATTCACAATTTTCCCACTATTAAATAAATTTTAATTTAATTGTCTCTTTCAAACATTATCTTAAGCGCTGAGCAATCAATCTGATTACCTCAGCGCTTTTTTGTGTTAAAACATAGTCATAATAATGATGATCCTCGGGTGATTTGTGAGTCTCTTTCAAAATATCATTATCATCGTACTGCTCATCATCGCAGCAGGCTTTTTATCTTTAACTGAAATTGCTCTAGCTGGTGCCAGAAAAGTAAAGTTAAAAATTTTGGCCGAAGCTGGCGAAGAACGTGCTCAACAGGTACTTGATTTACAAGAACAATCTGCAGACTTTTTTGCAGCATCCCAAATTGGCCTAAATGCTGTCGCAATCTTAGGCGGTATCTTGGGTGAAGCTGCATTTCGTCCTTTCTTTGTCAACTTAGTTGACCGCTTTTACCAAGGTCCGTGGACGCAAACCATTGGTTTTGCCCTATCTTTCACCTTGGTAACTTCTTTATTTATTTTATTTGCCGATCTCATGCCAAAACGATTGGCAATGATTGCACCTGAAAAAATCGCAATTAGCGTGATTAATCCTATTCAGATTTTTATTAAAATCTGTAAGCCATTAGCATGGGGTATCAACGCAATCGCAAATTTGTTATTTCGCTTATTTAAAGTAAATACAACACGTGAAGACAATATAACTTTTGATGATATTTCAGCAGTTATGGATGCTGGTGCCCAAGCAGGCGTACTGCAAAAACAAGAACATCATTTTATTGAAAATGTATTTGAGCTTGAAGAACGCACAGTGCCGTCAAGTATGACAACGCGTGAAAATGTTGTGTATTTTACTTTAAATGAACATGAAGACAGCATTCGACAAAAACTAGCGGAATATCCTTATTCTAAATTTTTGGTTTGTAATGAAAATATTGATCAGGTTATTGGTTATGTAGATGCCAAAGATTTTTTAGTTCGTATTTTAAATAATCAATCGCCTACACAGTTAAATGAATCAACTATACGTAATGTTCTCATTATTCCTGACACTTTAACACTTTCTGAATTACTTGATCGCTTCCGCTCAACAAAAGAAAAATTTGCCGTTGTAATTAACGAATACGCGCTTGTGGTCGGTGTTATTACCTTAAGCGATATTATGATTACCGTTATGGGCGATTGGGTTACCCCAATTGAAGAAGAGCAGCAAATTATTAAACGTGATAATAATTCTTGGTTAATTGATGGAAGTACACCAATTGATGACCTAAGACATGCTCTAGAAATTGATGAAATGCCTGATGAAGAAAATTATGAAACATTAGCCGGATTTATGATGTACCGTTTACGCAAAATTCCTCGCCCCGCAGATTTTGTTGAATTCGGTGGTTATAAATTCGAAGTTGTCGATGTGGACCATTTTAAAATTGATCAGTTACTGGTAACACGTGTATTAGAAAAATCTGACCTCCCCTCAACACCAGATGAAAATTGATTTATTTTGGTGCAAAATATCCTGCTAATTAAAGCGGGATATTTTTTTAATAAAATAATTTTTAAACTCATACTTATTTTAAGATATTGTCATTTTAAAAGTTTAATTTATTATCTTAATCATATTTTTAAATATATAAATTAACTCTTTAATTAAAATAAAAATTTTTAATTAAATAGAAATAAAAATTTGCACATAAAGCATTTACAGCTTCCTCTTACTTATGTAACGTAGCTATAGCAAGCAATGTAAATGGGTATACTTCTCATTTCAGCATTCAAAAACAAATATAATTGTTAAAAATATATGATAATTCCGAATATGATAAAGGTTTTATATGCTCTAATAATAACTACTATATATTATAAATAGACTATACCAATAATATATATATTCAGTATTTTCCTAGAATATACCTTTCCAAATGAATATATATTAACCAAATAAACTAAATATATTATTTGTCTTTTTAATAAAAATTCATAAGAATAATCAAAGTCAGAGTTTTGAATAAACTTGTTCAGTAAAACTAAAGGCAAAGGATTGATTGTATGCTGACATTACTTGGTGTTGGCATGATTTTATGCTTCATGTATTTAATCATGTCCAAACGTTTAAGCCCTATTATTGCTTTAATTCTTATCCCATTTATTTTTTCTCTTATCGCCTGGGGCCTTGGTCATTATTTTGAAAGCTTAAGTCATATTGAGCTCAAGGGTCTTAGCGAAATGATGCTAGAAGGCATCAAAAAACTTGCGCCTACTGGCGTAATGCTATTATTCGCGATTTTATATTTCGCCTTAATGATCGATGCAGGTCTTTTCGATCCTCCGGTTAAATGGATTTTGAAAAAAGTTAAAGGTGACCCTCTAAAAATTACATTAGGGACAGTTTTTTTAACTACATTGGTTTCTCTTGATGGTGATGGCTCGACCACATATATGATATGTGTTGCAGCAATGCTTCCTCTCTATCAACGCCTAGGTATGAATACACTTATCATGACAGCACTTATGTTGTTATGTAGTGGTGTCATGAATTTAACACCATGGGGAGGCCCTACTGCTCGTGCAGCGAGTGCGCTTCAAGTCGACCCAAGCCATATTTTTGTACCAATGATCATTCCAATGGTGATTAGTATTGGCTGGTTATTCTTCTTGGCATATTTATATGGTCGTTATGAGCAAAAACGTCTAGGGGTAATTGAGCTTGAAAGTCACCATGGTGACAACATTACCGTTTCAAAAGATCCGGAAGCGACTCGTCCACATTTACGTAAAGTAAATATGGTACTCACCATTATTCTTATGATTGCGTTGATCAAAGGTATTTTACCAATGTCAGTGCTATTCATGCTGGCGTTCTGTATTGCGATGCTTATTAACTATCCAGATGTTGATATGCAGAAGAAACGTATCGCTATGCATGCAGATAGTATCTTGGCTGTTGTCGGTTTAATTTTTGCGGCAGGTATTTTTACAGGTATTTTATCTGGCACAGGCATGGTTGAAGCGATGTCTAAAGAATTTGTCGCAATGATCCCTGCAAGCATGGGACCTTATCTGGCTCCAATTACAGCATTGGTAAGCATGCCTTTGACGTTCTTTATGTCAAACGATGCATTCTTCTATGGTGTATTGCCTATTCTTGCCGAAGCTGCTTCACATTATGGTATTAGTCCAGAAGCGATTGCTCGTGCTTCAATTGTAGGTCAACCTGTACACTTATTATCACCTCTTGTTCCATCAACTTACTTGTTATGTGGTCTTGCTAAAGTCGATTTTGCAGATCATCAAAAGTTCACTTTTAAATGGGCATTTATTACTTGTATGGTGTTAATGGGTACAGCTTTAGTGATTGGTGTTTTCCCACTTTTTAGTGCAATCTAAGCATATTCTGCTATAAAAAAATAAAAGCCCCAATTGGGGCTTTTTTTTATTTATTCACATACTCAATCATGGCATCTAAGAACGCATGAAAGTGCAAAGTAATATCTTCTTCTAAAATTTTATAGGCATTATCAAATTGCACCATTGGCCAACCTTCTTTCCAAAATGGGAAGATATCATGTAAGTCATGGGTAACTATGCCATCTTCACGAACAATTGCTTGTGAAATTTGTGCCAAAACTTGCGCTGTTTCTGCCCCATCAATAGCTAAATAATCAATACCACGCGCTTTTAAAATACGAATTCGATCTTTTTTATAGCGAATTTTTTTAGCTTGAGCTGCATTTAAACCTAGTGCAAGAGTAACTGCCTCTACAAATTTCTCTTCAAAATTTGTATTTAGTGCTACCAAAGCCTGTTTATGCGCTTCCTGACGTCCTGCTTTCCCCCCGCTACGGATGATCTCATGTGCTTCCGTATCTAGCTTATCTTTTTTCATCGACTGTAAAATGTCTAAAATTTCGATATCGCTTAAAGATTCAGGAGATTGCTCAAACATAGGAGTCCTTATACATACAACTAAAGACATATTCTCTCATAAAAGCAATATTAAAGCAGAACAAAATTTTAAATGGTCGATTATCTTGACTATTTTTATAGTCCTAATCTAAGAGACTACATTCATAAAACCTGATAATTCTTTGGTTATGAATTTTACTATTTGCCAAATTAATTTTACCCTGATAATATTATTTTACCCTGATAAAAATATACGGCTAAAATGAATACTAAAATCACCTATACTGCTTTCACTGGAAGCACGTTTATTGCGAGTGACTCCCTTGTTGAACTTGCAAAAAAACTCAAAGAACTTCCGAAAACAACGGAAAATATTCTGATTTTTAATGATCAAACAGGTCAACAAATTGATCTTGACCTTTCTGGTTCGGAACAAGAATTTCAACAACGTTATGCTGAGCCGGAAGAAATTAAAAAAGTTGGACGACCTAAACTTGGCGTAATTTCGCGTGAAATCACTTTACAGAAAAAACATTGGGATTGGTTAGATCAACAAAGTGCAAGTGCATCAGCAGTGATTCGCAAGTTAATTGATAAAGAGTTAAATAACCCAAATTCTGAAGGCAATATTATGCTCGCCAAACAAGCCATCGATCGTTTTATGTCTGCTATGTTAGGTAATATGCCAAATTATGAGGAAGCAACACGTGCCTTATATCAAGGTGATCGAAATACATTTTTAAAGATGATTCAGAACTATCCTAAAGATTTAAGAGAATATTTAACTTTAAAAACTCAAAATATTTTCTAAACTCAATAAAAAACCCGCTTACGCGGGTTTTTTAGAACTCATTTTCAATCTATTAAAGACGAACCAATTCCACGATTTTTTCTGCTGCTTCTTCTACAGTTTCAGCAGTTATCTCTGTATCTATACCTTCCACAGAAGTTGTGATAATTACAACGCCCGTCTCGCGTAATAGAACCAATTGCTCAGCTGTTAAGCTTGCTTTTGCAATAGCAACTACACCTTGCTGAATCAGCAAACTTTCTAAGACTTGAGCTTTTTCAATTAATTGTGCAGAAACACCAATAGCGGCAGGTTTTTGACCCAAACGAGCAGCACGGTCTTCGGCAGTAACAGCATTGCTATGAGCAGTCCATTCTACAGCCGCCTCTACCATGCCCGCGCCAACAGTCACGTTACTTAAACGGTCAATAAATATAAATGAACCTGTGTAACGCGAATCTTGATAACGGTCAAACACGACTGGAGCATCAAACTCAACCACAACATCTGCAATCGCATTTAACTCAAGCTCTTCGACCTGAGTATGCTCAAGTGTATTCACATTTACACGGTAGTGTATGTTCGTCACTTTTGCTGGAACGGTTTGTGTACCAATCTTAATATTGTACAACTTACCTTTTACAAGTGGATGCTCATTCATCCATACTACAGAAGCACGAACGCTACGTGAAATTAATGGTTGCTCACCTGCACGTACCAGCACGTTTCCGCGGCTAATATCAATTTCGTCGTTTAACGTTAATGTAACTGCCTGACCTGCAACTGCCTGCTCAAGGTTACCGTCAAAAGTAACAATTTCTTTAACTGTAGAACGTTTACCAGAAGGTAACGCTACAATTTCATCACCAACTTTAATTTCACCTAATGCAACTGTACCCGCAAAGCCACGGAAATCGAGGTTAGGACGGTTCACATATTGAACTGGGAAACGGAATTCATGTTTATTTGACTCACGGCTAATTTCCACAGACTCAAGAATACTCATCAAAGTCTGGCCTTTATACCAAGGAGTATGAGCCGATGGATTTACAACGTTATCGCCATTCAAAGCAGAAATTGGAACAAATAAAATATTGGCTGGGCGACGGTTACCTAACTGGCTCACGAATGCATCATATTCAATCTGAATTTCATTAAAGCGCTCAGGTGAATATTCAACCAAGTCCATTTTGTTAATGGCAACTACAATATTCTTAATACCAAGCAAACTTGCAATAAATGTATGGCGACGAGTTTGTGTTTGTACACCATAACGTGCATCAATCAAAATGATTGCAAGATCAGCAGTCGATGCACCAGTTGCCATGTTACGGGTATATTGTTCATGTCCCGGTGTATCAGCAATAATAAATTTACGCTTTTCAGTCGAGAAATAGCGATAAGCTACATCAATGGTAATACCCTGCTCACGCTCGGCCTGCAAACCATCTACAAGTAATGCCAAGTCCGGTGCATCACCTGTTGTACCCACTTTCTTACTGTCACGTGTTACAGCTTGCAATTGATCTTCATAAATCAATTTTGAATCGTAAAGTAAACGGCCAATTAAGGTACTTTTACCATCATCTACATTACCGCAAGTCAAAAAGCGTAAAAGGTCTTTTTGTTCATGTTGTTTTAAATAAGCCAGAATGTCTTGGCTGATTAAGTCTGATTGATGAGACATTGCTCAAACTCCACAAATTTAGAAACTGTCTTAGAAATAGCCTTCTTGCTTTTTCTTTTCCATTGAGCCTGCTTCATCATGGTCAATCATACGACCTTGACGCTCAGAACTTGTTGCCAATAACATTTCCTGAATAATTTCTGGCAATGTATCAGCTTCAGACTCGACTGCACCTGTTAATGGATAACAGCCTAGCGTACGGAAACGTACAGACTTCATTTGCGGAACTTCACCCTCTTTTAAACGCATGCGTTCATCATCCACCATAATGAGCGTACCACTACGCTCAACCACAGGACGAACAGCAGAGAAATAAAGAGGAACAATTTGAATATTTTCTAAATAGATATATTGCCAAATATCTAACTCAGTCCAGTTTGATAATGGGAATACACGAATACTTTCGCCTTTGTTCACTTTACCATTGTAAAGATTCCAAAGTTCAGGACGTTGGTTTTTAGGATCCCAACGGTGCTTACTATCACGGAATGAATACACACGCTCTTTCGCACGTGATTTTTCTTCATCACGGCGCGCACCACCAAAAGCAGCATCAAATTGATATTTGTCCAGAGCCTGTTTTAAAGCTTGGGTTTTCATAATATCTGTATATTTTGAGCTACCATGATCAAATGGATTGATACCTGCTTCACGGCCTTCTTTGTTCTGATGAACAATTAAATCAAAGCCATGCGTTTTTGCCATGTTATCGCGAAACGCGATCATGTCTTTAAACTTCCATCCAGTGTCTACATGTAATAAAGGAAAAGGAAGCTTCGCAGGATAAAATGCTTTTAATGCAAGATGGAGCATTACAGCCGAGTCTTTACCAATTGAGTAAAGCATGACTGGGTTTTCAAATTCTGCCGCAACTTCACGAATAATATGAATACTTTCAGCTTCAAGTTGCTTGAGATGTGTAAGTCTTGATTCAGTCATGAACACGTCCTTCTCTATCCATTTTGCCCATAAAATCTAGAAGTGGTATTAAACCACCACTTAGAAGACCATGTGGAGGAACGAGTGCCATAACAACTCCAATTTTTTGTGATAAATAATCCAACCACAAGCCTTTATGAGGCTTATAGCATTAGTTATGCATTATAGTGATTTAAAACTGTTTTCTTTTGCTTGTTTTTTCATATTGATATTCAAATTCATCATATAAATGTAAGATACTGATTCGCATAGATAACATGTCCATCCTAGCTCGCATCGTTAACCGAAGCAAATCACGATCTCATCTTTAGATTTCTTTAAATACAATAAAAAAAGAGAAGCCATTTTAGCTTCTCTCTTTCTATAGCATTATTTAATTCTTAGAAACCAAACATTTTACGTTCTAACGGAATTTCAATACCAATAGATGCACCTGAATCATTACCCTCTAAATCAGAGTCACTAATCCAACCATTAATTTTTAATGGAAGATCTGGTTTGATGTAATGCGTCCAAGTTAAATCAAGCGCTTTAATTTTATCTTCTTTAGGGAAAGCTTTATTGATTGCCAAGTTAGATTCATTCACTTTAACAACCATTGCACGACCACTTAAGCGATTCATCGTGTCAAATCGAATATCGCCACCAACAGAATACATTTGACCATCACCACCAATTGCATGCCCTAGAGGGAAACCATGCTGGTAATAACCATCTGTATAAATATAATGGTTATAAGAAATTCCTTTTACATCGCCATTAGTACGTGTATCTGCCCATTCAGCATAAAGTTGATAAGGCATATTTTTATAGCTAGAAGAATAATCAGCACCAGCTAAATACATTTTCTTCGATGGTAAGTGCCCCGCTTCATCTTCACCTACATATTGACCATAAATACCAACAGGGGCATTTAAAAGTGATTGAAGATTTAAACGAGCATCAAATCCAGCAATTTGATTAGATCTGTCTTCAGCTGCATCATAAACATTATCATTACCTTTAATTGCATTCCATAATGAGTTCCAACTTTCAGAACGCCCTTCACCACCCCATTGTAAAGTTCGTGAAGCACCTAGTTCCAAGTAAGGTAATGGACTTGCAGTAACACGCAAACCTAATAACTTAGCATGTGGAATAGCTTTATAATCATCTAACTGACCTGCAAATAGTTGGTATTGCCAAGGCCCAATCCAAGATAACCATTTGGTATCAAATGCATTTTGTATAGCTCTTTGAGCTGTCACCCCATAAACAGGACGACTTGCATCACCACGGATTAAACTACCATCATGCCCAGGTCCCCACCATGTTGGAATTTGACCGGCAACAACCCATTGGTTCCAGATTTTACCAGCGACATACGAACCTTCCACATTGGCATCATGACCATTATCAATTTGCGGATCTTTTTCTGCGTTTACACGGATTTTTGCATCCCAGTTTTCACCACCAGCATTAAACTCTACAGAGCCTTGATACTGTGATTTATGATTATTCCCAAATGCTTGAGGAATATCTTTGATATCTGTTCCAGCAAAAGCGCCCACTTTAACCGTATCATTATCTGCTTTTAATGCATTGAGAACTGAGTTAATAACTTTTTGTTGAGCTGGATGCGTTACTTTAGCCTGTGAGAGTGCACGTTGAATTTCATCTCCACTTAAAGGCCAAGTAGAAGTGCTGATGTTAATAACACCTTGTTGATTCAACCAATTTAAATCTGTACGTAAATCATCATTATTAAGCACCAAACCTTGGGCAAAAACAGCTGATGAGGCAGTAGCTAATAATGCAATTGAAAGTGTTTTTCTTAAAAACATGTCAGCACAATTCTCAAAGTTATTTATGAGCAACACATTAATTTTTTTATCGCAAATTTGCAATTGTTAAACTGTGCAATTACATTTTTTAACGAGGTCTTAAGTTTTCTATAATTTAAGTATTTTTTATATATAAATAGTTAATAAAAAAGGCAGTTTACACTGCCTTTTTTATTAAAGATTAAATTAACCATCTTTACGACGCATATGCGGGAATAAAATTACATCACGAATACTTGGCGCATCTGCAAAAAGCATAACCAAACGGTCAATACCAATACCTTCACCCGCTGTTGGAGGTAAACCATATTCAAGCGCTTCAACAAACTCTGCATCGTAATGCATTGCTTCATCATCACCTGCATCTTTTTCCGCAACCTGAGCTTGGAAACGTTCAGCCTGATCAATCGGATCATTTAACTCGCTAAAGCCATTTGCCAATTCACGTCCGCCGATGAAAAATTCAAAACGATCGGTAATGTGTGGATTGTCATCATTACGGCGAGCGAGTGGAGAAGTTTCCGCTGGATATTCAGTAATAAAAGTAGGTTGACGAAGTTTAGTCTCAACTGTTTCTTCAAATACAATCGTTTGAAGTTTGCCTAAACCAAAACCAGGTTTAACTTCTTCTTTCAGCTCTTCACGCACAAATTTTGCAAGGAACTCACGATCACCTACATTTTCAGGTGTGAACTGAGGGTTATTCTCTAAAATCGCATCGAACATAGAGATTTTCTTGAATGGCCCTTTAAAGCTAAACACTTCACCTTGGTAAGGCACATCAGTCGTACCTAAAATATCAAGAGCTAGCTTTTCAAGCATGTTTTCAGTTAAAGCCATCAAGTCTTTATAATCAGCATATGCCTGATAAAACTCGATCATTGTAAATTCAGGGTTGTGACGCGTTGACACCCCTTCATTACGGAAGTTACGGTTAATTTCAAACACGCGCTCAAAACCACCAACAACCAAACGCTTTAAGTAAAGCTCAGGTGCAATACGTAAGAATAATGGCATATCTAGAGCATTGTGATGCGTTTCAAACGGACGTGCAGACGCACCACCTGGAATCACATGCATCATTGGCGTTTCAACTTCCATGAAACGTTCATTTGTTAAAAATGCGCGAATACCTGCAACGACTTTGGCACGAATTTCAAAAGTCTTACGAGTTTCTTCATTCACGATTAAGTCGAGGTAACGTTTACGGTATTTAACTTCTGTATCGTTCAAACCATGAAATTTATCTGGTAACGGACGAAGTGATTTTGTAAGAAGTTCAAAACCTTCAAGGTGTACATACAAGTCACCTTTGCCTGAACGACCAATATAACCTTCAGCAGCAATAATGTCGCCTAGGTCTAAACCTTTAATAGTTTCAAGCGTATCTTTTGGTAAACCTTTACGGTCAACATATAACTGAATGCGACCAGTCATATCTTGAATCACCATAAAAGAACCACGGTTTAACATGACACGGCCAGCGACTTTTACATATACATGTTCAGCGCTTTCAATTTGTTCTTTCGACTGATCTTTAAATTGTTCTTGTAAATCAGCAGCGTAATGTTCACGTTTGAATGTATTTGGCCAAGGACTCTTTCCAGTACCCTTTGCAACATCTTGGATTTGCTTTAATTTGGCATGACGCTGTGCAATTAAATCGTTTTCGGAAATAGTTGGTTCAGAAGTCGATTGAGCGTTTTGTTGCGTCATCTCTGCCTCGATTAAGTAAAAATGAAGTGGCATAGCTTAACAGATTGCTGAGGTTTTTCGAATGATTTCAATCAAACAAAAATGAAAAAAGTCAAAGCCATCAAATTAAAGGCGGTTTGAATGATGAAAATTAGTTAGACCAATCGCTAAGATCATTTTTTTTAGCTTTAAGTAAAATATAAAAAAATCCAAATAACCTCGATTTTTAAAAGGCCTATTTTGCCTTTTATTTTATCTATGAGATTGTGTAGCAAATAATGAAAATTCTATTTTTACATGGCTTGGATTCTTCTCGTGAATCAACAAAATTCCATGCCATTTTACATCCTGAAAAATTTTGTATTGATGTTGACTATCGTAACTTGAGTTATGCCTCAGTGAAGGACTTTTATCATCAGGCAATTGAAACGATTAAACCAGATTTATTAGTCGGTCATAGCCTTGGTGGCTATTGGGCTTTAAAAACAGCTGCTCAACATAAATTAGCTGTTGTTGTTGCCAACCCAAGTCTTAACCCTAGTTTTCGTAACGATTATCCTCATCTTTGTGATGAAGATCTTGATCACTCCAATCCTAAAATGGCTTATTTAGAGTTAGGAGACGAACAACTTGATATGTATCAAGTACAGGAAAAGCTTTCACCTTATATGACAGTAGAAACATATGACGGAGGCCATCATCGTCTTGCTTATCCTTCTCGTCTCAATGATCTTATTTCTAAAATTCATAAAAAATACTTTGCCTAAACAATTAACTGAATAAGATAAATTAACTTCCTTCAGCACTATGTTTTACAACTTCAAAACCTTGAACAAAGCCACTTTTTAACATACCGATATATTCAGGTAAGGTGGCCAATTCAACTTTTAAAGTCGTAGTATTCCCATTTTGGCTTAAAAAATATTTTTCTAACGAACCACTCCAGCTTTTCACCTCTTCACTTTCTAAGTCTTCTTTTCCTTCTTTAATCATTCCTAAATGTTTAAAAATTAATACTTCAGGCTTTTTCATTTCTTCAATGGTTGAAACCATTCCATTTCCTTCTCCGTCTAGAAAATATGTATTACCGCCAACTTTCCAGTCCGTCTTCATTGAAGAATCCGGTGCAAAGAATTTTGTCCATGCATTATATGTTTCACTATTCCAGAGTATGTCCCATACTTTTTCTATAGGCGCATTAATTTCTACTTCATATACTAGAATTTCCATATTCAATTTCCTTATCTCTGTTACTCAAGTGTTCAATAAACTTTCTCGTTTTATATAAACATCAATTTATCTGTCTATTTATTAATCAGCTTATGTTTTTAAGAGCTTTATTTATATAAATGCTTTGTTCTTTTTGTAACCCTTCATATCACTTAAAACCTTATTACATTAATAAGTGAATAAAAACATATGATTTATTATGCGTTTAAGTGGAAGTTTTGCCTAAATAACCAGTTATTTGTCTTGATATGCCATTCATCTTTGCTTACGAATGATTAAACTCCCTTATGTGCTTTACTTTAAATGTAGAACTGCGTAAAAATTTGATACCCGATCAAAGCTACATTAGTTATTATTGAACGGATCGTAGTTACATTATTAATAGATGGAATAGTTTTACTGAAAGGCAGCTTTGAGCAAACTTATCAGTGCGGAGAGTCTCATGAAAAAATATCAATGTATCGTTTGTGGATGGATTTACGATGAAGCAGAAGGTTGGCCACAAGACGGCATTGCAGCTGGAACAAAATGGGAAGATATCCCTGATGATTGGACTTGCCCTGATTGTGGCGTTTCAAAAGCTGACTTTGAAATGATCGAGATCTAATGTCTTAAATTAAAAGGCCATGATTTACATGGTCTTTTTTATATATCACCAATCACCGTATTAAATGAACAATTCTAATTCTGGAGAAAAAAATGCATCCAATCGTCATTATCGGATCAGGCATGGCGGGTTATACCTTAGCACGTGAGTTCCGTAAGCTTAACCCAGAGCAAGAACTTGTGATGATTTGTGCGGATGATGCAGTGAACTATGCAAAACCAACGTTATCTAACGCTTTTGCAGGTAAAAAGGCTCCGGAACAGATTCCTTTAGGTGATGCCGCAAAAATGAGTGCGCAGCTCAATATGCGTATTGAACCTTTTACATGGGTAAAAGAAATTTTAGCTGAGCGTCATGAGCTTGTTTTGGAAAAAGATGGGGTAACTTCAAATCAACCGTATTCAAAACTGATTTTAGCCGTTGGTGCTAACCCGATTCGTCTTGCAATTGCAGGTGATGGCAGTGATGACATTCATGTGGTGAACTCTCTTATTGATTATCGTTCTTTCCGTGAAAATCTAGCTCAGCGCAAAGATAAACGTGTTGTGATTTTGGGTGCTGGTTTGATTGGTTGTGAATTTGCCAATGACTTACTTCATAGCGAATATGATGTAACGGTAATTGATTTAGCGCCTCAACCATTAGGCCGTTTATTACCTTCACACATTGCTTCAGCTTTCCAAGAAAATCTTGAAGAAGCTGGGGTTAAATTTGCTTTAGGCACAACTGTTGAAAAAGTAAGTAAAATCAATAACGGTGAAGATTACGCGGTTACATTGGCAAATGGTCAGACTTTGGTCGCTGATATTGTGCTTTCAGCCATTGGCTTACAACCGAATATTTCTCTTGCTCAAAGCGCAAATATTCAAACTAGCCGTGGTGTAATTACCAATAGCTTGCTTGAAACCAATCAAGCCGATATTTATGCAATTGGTGACTGTGCAGAAGTGAACGGTACCCTGCTTCCTTATGTAATGCCAATTATGCAACAAGCGCGTGCTCTAGCAAAAACATTAAGCGGTCAACAGACAAATGTACATTACCCCGCTATGCCAGTTGCGGTAAAAACTCCGGCTGCACCGCTTACAGTTTTACCGGCTCCGGTTGATGTCGATGTAAATTGGGAAACTGAAGAATTCGACGATGGTATGCTTGCCAAAGCAATTGACAATGAAGGAACATTGCGTGGTTTCGTATTGTTAGGTGCAACAGCAGGCAAGCAACGTTTAACGTTAACTAAGCTTGTTCCAGATCTTATTCCTGCCCAAGCATAAGGTTTAAATTGGGAATGCTCGCTCGAGAGTATTCCCTTCAAGGAATGCATAACATGAATAGCGCCTTACAATTTAGTATTTCACCCTACACTCCTTTTATGCAAGAAACCAAAGTCAACTTAGGCAATGGTATTGAATTGCATGTAGAAGTAGGAGGAAAAGCAGAACATCCGACCATTTTGCTGATTATGGGTCTAGGTGCCCAAATGCTATTTTGGCCGGACTTTTTCTGTAAATCGCTCATTGATCAAGGTTTTCGTGTTATTCGTTTTGATAACCGTGATATTGGCCTTTCTTCGAAAGTACGTCATCAGGGTAAACGTTTAAATACCATGAAATTGATGGGGCGCTTTGCTTTAGGGTTAAGTAATCAAGGTGCACCTTATACGCTCTATGATATGGCAGATGATGTATCGATGCTTCTCGACCGTTTAGGCATAAGTAAAGCGCATGTGATCGGTGCCTCAATGGGCGGCATGATTGCTCAGATACTTGCTGCAAAATATCCGGAAAAAGTAGAAAAATTAGGTTTAATGTTTACAAGTAACAACCAACCGTTTTTACCTCCACCGTTTCCTAAACAACTTTTAAGCTTAATTGGCAAGCCAGAATCACGTGATGAAGAAGGGATTGTTAACCACAGCTTAAAATTATTCCAATTGATTGGTTCTCCTGGTTATATTAACCATATTGAAGCTGTACAAACTGCACGAAAACTTTATCAACGTAGCTATTATCCTGCTGGTGTACTTCAACAGTTTTTAGCAATATTATGTACAGGTTCCTTACTGCAACTGGACCGTGAAATTAAGCAACCCACTATAGTCCTACATGGCTCGCGTGACCGCTTACTTCCACCAAGCCACGGTAAGGCTGTAGCAAAAGCAATTTCCGGTGCTAAGTTTGAATTAATTGATGGAATGGGGCATGATATCCCTGCCCATTTTATTCCACAGCTTAGCGGTTTATTTGCGCATCATTTTAAATCATCATACTAGGACACTATGGCTGCATTACCCTCACTAAGACAGCTATCATATTTAGTTACGTTGTCGGAAACTTTGCATTTTACTGAAGCAGCACGACGCTCTTTTGTTACCCAATCGACTTTATCGGGCGGTATCATGGAGCTGGAAAGGCTATTAGGTGGCGTTCTGGTTGAGCGTGACCGTCAAAATGTGCGTTTAACGCCATTAGGTGAACAAGTCGTTGCTCGAGCCCGTGTATTGCTAGCAGATGCTCAGGATTTAATGCGTTTAAGCCGTGAAATGAGTGAACCATTAACTGGTGATCTTCATTTAGGTGTTATTCCAACCATTGCACCTTTTATCCTGACACGGTTACTTGATGAAGTGCATCAACAATTACCGAAGATTCAGTTGCATTTACATGAAGCTCAAAGTGAGAAAATTGTAGAACGCTTAGAACACGGTAATTTGGACATGATCGTCCTTGCCCTACCTTTTGACACAAGAAGTCTAAAAGTAGCTGAAATTTCAAAAGAAAATTTATATCTTGTTTGTAGTAAGCAAGATACAAATGCACTTCAAGCAAACTCTCTCGATGACCTTGATTTGTCACGCCTTATTTTGCTTGAAGAAGGCCACTGTTTACGTGACCATGTGTTAAGTGCTTGTCCAATTGGTGAACGTAAAAACGATAACCGTTTAAAAGCAAGTTCATTACCAACATTAGTCGAAATGGTTTCTTCTAATTTAGGTTTTACGCTTTTACCAGAAATCGCAATTGAAAATAGTATGATCAAGTTTAATGATCAGATTACTGCAAAACCAATTGAAGATGCACCAAGTCGTACTCTAGCACTCGTTACGCGTAAAAGTACGCCATTGCAAAGCGAGTTTGACGTACTACTGCAAATCATGCAGAAGATCACAACAAATTTACATGAATAAAAAAAAAGGAGTCTTCAGACTCCTTTTTCTTTTACTGTGCTGTTAAAGAAGCCCATTTAAAAACCCAAGCCGATTTTAAATCTAAACTCTCATCTGAAATTATTTTTTCTCGAATAATTTGTGCAATCGCAAAATCATTAGCGGGGTCTACCATAACCCTTATTCCTTTTGTGGTTGGGCTAGTCACAATCTTATATCCTTTCGCCTGCAATTGTGACTGGATCATATTTGCTTTATTTTGATTAGGTGCCAACGCTACCTGTACCATCCATTTTTTTTCGCCATTTTCTAAAATTTCTTTAGCGACCGCTGCATCAAGCTGTTTTTTATTCTCAAGATTTTTCTTTTCATCTATTTTTTTTAATTGAGTATCTTCAACTTTCTTTTGTGCTACCAGTTCATCTTGAATAGGTTTTCTTTTCTGGACCGTTATTACCTTGGTTTGTGTTTCATTTTTCTTATTTTTTTCCTTAGAAGGTTGTACAAAGTAGGGATATATCATTTGATCATCATATTTATGAAAAACAATAATATCTCCATAGCACTTTTGATCTGCATATGCAGTCACTGGCATTACCCCTAAAAATATTCTAATAAATAAACTTTTAATAAAGCCTTGCATATTATTCACTTACCAAAGTTAAGTATATTTAATGCCGCGTATTAAAGTAGATTTCACGTAATTTGTATATTTTTAAAATTCAAGGTTTTATGTAAAGAATCACATATTTTTAAAACATATTGCGGTGTTTCAAATTATTATCGTATATCCTGCAACCATTTAAGAAATCATATTAAATTACTATGAATTTCAAATAATTAAAAAGCCGACACGAAGTCGGCTTTTTAATATTAAGTTTTATTTAAATGTTTCTAATAATTCTCTTTGAGCATTGTGTAATTTTTCACCCTCAGCAGGCTGCGCACGTACCCAAGTACCATCCCCTTGTAATAACCAAGCTTGCTGGTTATCTTGCAAATAATTAAGGAGACCTTGCTGATAAATACGTTTTTTCAACGCAGGATCTTCAATTGGGAAACATGCTTCAACACGATTAAATAAGTTACGGTCCATCCAGTCAGCACTTGAACAATAAATGCGGGCATCACCATTATTACTAAAGTAATAAACACGTGTATGTTCAAGGAAACGTCCTACAATTGAACGTACCCGAATATTCTCCGATAAATTTGGTAAACCTGGACGTAAGCAACAAATCGAACGAATAATGAGATCTACCTGCACGCCAGCTTGAGAAGCTTCGTATAATTTATTAATGAGTTGAACTTCAGTTAATGCATTTACTTTCACAATAATTTGGGCTTTACGACCAGCCTTTGCATTGGCAATCTCTTCATCAATGAAATTGATGAGCTGAGCATGCAAAGTAAAAGGAGCATGGAGTAACTTTTTCAGTTTTGCCATTTTGCCCATACCAGTCAGCTCTTGGAAAATGCGGTGTACATCTTCACACAAGTCTTTATCGGTCGTCATGAGACCATAATCGGTATAGATACGGGCATTCATAGCATGGTAGTTACCTGTTCCTAAATGAACATAACGTACCAGTTTATTGTTTTCACGGCGTACCACCATAATCATTTTGGCATGTGTTTTATAACCCACAATACCGTAAACAACTACCGCCCCTGCTTCTTGAAGTACATTTGCCACTTCAATATTTGATTCCTCATCAAAACGGGCACGTAATTCAATGACTGCTGTTACTTCTTTTCCATTACGTGCAGCTTCGGCCAAGACTTGAACTATTTCAGAGTCCGCTCCACTGCGGTAAAGCGTTTGTTTAATTGCGAGCACCTGTGGGTCACGTGCTGCTTCACGAAGTAACTGAATAACAGGTGCAAAAGACTCAAATGGATGATGCAGTAAAATATCCTGCTTTTGCATAGCCGAGAAAATACTCTCGGTTTTTTTAAACACTTTCGGTACGACTGGCGTGTGTGAGTCGTAACGTAAATGAGGACGTTTAAAGTTTGAAACCAGACGAGCTAGATTTACAGGGCCATCAACTTTGTATAGTTGTTCTTCGTTTAAGTCGAATTCTTCAAGCAAATATTCATAAATATGTTGTGGACAGTTGTGAGTTACTTCCAAACGAACTGCACGACCAAATCGACGTGAACTTAATTCACCTTTTAAAGCTTTAGCTAAATCTTCAACGTCTTCATTAAGCGCCAAGTCCGCATTACGAGTTACGCGGAATTGATAGCATCCAGTTGCAGTCATGCCAGGGAACAAGTCTGATACGTGTTCATGAATAATTGCGGACAGCATAACATGATGCTCTTTGCCACCCGTTAGTTCGTCTGGTAATCGTACAACACGTGGCAATGAACGCGGCGCTGGTACAACAGCTAAATCAATTTGACGGCCAAACGCATCTTTACCTTCTAAGGTCACAATAAAGTTTAAGCTTTTATTGACTAAGCGTGGAAATGGATGGGCTGGATCTAAGCTAATTGGTGTCAACACAGGTGCGACCTGTTCCTGAAAATACTTTTTCACCCACGCCGATTGAGCTGGTGTTAACTCCCCACGACGCAAGAAGCAAATATCTTCCTCACGAAGTTTAGGTAAAATTTCTTCGTTTAAAATACGATATTGACGTTCAATTGCAGCATGAGCAGTTTCAGAGATTTTTTGTAAGACTTGTCTTGGTGTTAAGCCATCTGGACTTCGACTTTCATTACCTAGAGCATATTGCTCCATGACTCCCGCCACACGAATTTCAAAAAACTCATCTAAATTACGCGAAAAAATCAGTAAGAAATTCATTCGCTCTAATAGAGGATGTAAAGGGTCGACTGCCTGTTCCAATACACGCAAATGAAAGTCAAGAATAGACAACTCACGATTAATATAACGGTCGTTATAACTATATTCTGTTGGGGTCGTTGCTGTAATCGCTGTATTCATGTCTAAATCTATCTCTTTCCAACCAAAATCTCTGCAAAACAGTATGCTGCAAAATTATGTCAATTTTATAAAAATTAAAAAAATAACACATCTTTAAGACAGTGTTATTCAGGAATTGGGGTGCTATTCATATAACGTAAAATTACGCGTTTTCGATATTGTAGTTTACGATCATTGCGGTGATCTTGATAATATTTCGGATCAGGCAATAAGGCTGCTAAAAAAGCTGCTTGTTCGCGTGTTAAGCTTTTAGCACTTTTACCATAATAATATTGAGCAGCTGCTTCAACCCCATATAAATGTTTACCAAATTCAACCGAGTTCATATACACCTCAAGAATTCGGCGTTTTGACCACATGCGCTCCATCATCCACGTTGCTATCGTTTCTTGGCCTTTACGAATAAATGAGCGCTGATTATATAAGAACAAGTTCTTTGCAAGTTGTTGAGACACGGTAGAACCACCTGCGACAACTTCACCTTCTTCATTATTACGCTCTAGAGCAAAACGGATACCATCCCAGTCAAAGCCATGATGATGAATAAATTTTGCATCTTCGCCTGCCAAAATCGCATGTTTGAAATTGTCGCTAATATCATCATAGTCGAGCCATTCATGAACAATCGGCCGAGATGTATCTGACCAATAATCAATTCGCATAAACATGGTGGTATCAACTTCATGTGTACGCCACCAAACCAAACTTGAAAAGATCCAAAGCTGAATAAGGAGAATTGCCCCAATAAAAATTAACAACACGCGAACAATAAAAGCTTTCATGTTCGTCTTGATCTCCTGTATTCAACTTTTTTCATGTTAAGCTGTAAAGCATGTTCATATATAACAAAAGCATAGCATGACTCAAACTCAGCCTCCGCACATTAATCGTAAACTCAATGTACAAGCTTGGTGGCTGACCGCCCTACTGATCTCGATCAATGTAGGTTTGTTCATCTGGCAAATTGTATCTGGGGTGGACATAAGTGACCCAGCTATAAAAGATGCACTTCGCTGGGGAGCAGATTTTACACCACTTACTTTCTCTGGACAGCCAGAACGTTTATTTACCAGCATGTTTTTTCACTTTGGTATTATTCATCTTATGCTCAACATGTGGGCCCTATATATTTTTGGTAATGTCGCTGAAGCTTTATTTGGTCGCTTATATTTTATTGGTCTATATTTACTTGCAGGTTTGTTTGGTAGTCTTTTGAGTAGTTATATCAATATTCAAAATGGACATGAATTACTACAACATTTTGATCAAAGCTTACTTCCTCACGTAAGTGCAGGTGCATCGGGTGCTGTGATGGGATTAGGTGCAGCGTTGACCGTTCTTTCTTTATTTCCACCCTTGCCACATCAAGCCTATATACTTGATAAAAAAGCATTATTAATGATTATGGCCATTAACCTTATATTTGGTCTAGTTGCCACAGGTATTAATAATGCTGCACATGTCGGCGGTATGATTATGGGTGCCTTACTCGCACTCATTTGGTATTTAAGCTACCGCACTCAATTTAAAAGCCTCCTAAAATTCTTAGGGTTAGTGGGAGGACTTTTCATGACTGTCGGTTTCTATATTTACTGTAATCAGCTTAACTCACCATTACTTCCACTTTGGCATGAAGTTTTAATTCAGAATCCAGAAATACTGCCCTAACTTAAATCTGGTTCAACTCTCTTAAACTTTGTAGTGGCGGTAAATTACAAAGATAACCTAGTCTATATCGACCAATAAGAGCACAAAGTAACATCATGGCAAGCGGTAAAATTAACCATATTTCAATATGCCCCTGTAAAGCCATCTTCATTTTATAACTTGCAATTGCACTAATTACCTCGGCAAAACAGCAGGCAACAATGCCTGCTAACAGCCCTAAAAAACCAATTTCTAAACTGAGCATTTGCTTCATTTTATTTTTAGACAAACCAAATGAACGTAACAAAGCCACTTCCCGACGGCGTTCATCCATTAATAGATTTAAACAAGCAATTAAAACGAGTATTCCAGAGAAGCCAACTAAAGCTGCAAGCACAGTCACAATTTTAACCAAGACATTCATTAAGCGCTTTACTTCATCCAAAATACGGTCAACATCAATAAAAACCGTATTTGAAAATTGCTGAATCATATGGATCATTTTAGGTTGATCTTGTTTTGGCACATAAAAACTGCCCAAGTAACTACCAGCATTTTCATCTAAAGTTTTAGGTGAAAATATAAAGAAGAAGTTTGGGCTAAAACTTTCCCATTCAACATTTCTAAAATTCACAACTTTAGCCTGTAAAGTACCGTCGGGCAGGCTAAAAGTAAGCTTATCGCCAAGCTGGATACCTAGACTTTCAGCAGTTTTTGCCTCGACCGAAACTTGCCCTACAGCATTAAAAGTGGCCTGCCCCTTTGTAATGACATTGTCATTTAGTAATGTACTTGACTGAGTTAAATTTAATTCACGTCTTAAAGAATTATTTTGCTTGATCGCATCTTCAGAAAAAGGAATATCATTCTTTGCGAGTAATCGCCCCCGAACATTGGGATATAACGGTGTGCTTTGCCAACCATTTTGTTTTAATTGTTGCTCAAAAGCTTTTAAATCAAATGGAGGCAACCCGTATACAAACTGGTTTGGTGTACCCTCAGGTAACTGCTGTTGCCAGCGTTCTAGTAAATCTGTTCTGAGCACGCTTAACACTGTAATAAGACTTAACCCTAAAGCCAAAGCAGTAATTTGTAAGGCACTTTGCGATGGTGAACGAATATAAAAAGCCAAACGAGTTTTCATCTTTTTTAAACTACGAAGCAAACCCCAAACAACGGTGTACAGCAAAATACAAAGAACGATAATGGCAGCCAAAACTATAATGCTGAGCATTAAGTTTTCACTTAAAACTAAGCTAAAAATAACAAGACTGGTGATGCCTGCAAAAAACATAAAGTATAATGATTTTCGGGATTTTGCCTGTTCGCGAATAACTCGAATAGGTGGCGTATTTAACAATTCCCAAATGCTTGGCAAAATAAACCCAAGTAGCACAATTACACTGGTAAAAATGGCAATTGGTAAGGGACCAAGTAAAAATCCAACTACAGAAAAACTTAATTCCAGTTGTGGAATCAGTTGTAACATGAGCTCAAGTAAACCATAGCCCATCATTATTCCTAATAGACTACCAATCACAATTGAAATTACGCTGACTACGCAAAGTAGCCCAATATAGGCCCATAAAATTTGGAACTTGCTAGCACCAAAGCAACGTATTACAGCAATATGATCTTGGTTTTGCTGAACATAACGTTGGCTTGTTAAAGCAATAGCAATACCACACAATAAAATCGTTAAAATATTGGCAAGTTGCAAAAAGGTATCTAGGTTTTCTAGCGGTCGTAATAATCTGCTATTTGATTCACTAGCATCGCGTAAACGCAACCCTATGGTTTCTTCCTGATCATTTACAGTTTTATGTTGTTGTTTAAATTGCTTGCTAAAGTTTTGTACTTGATTAGGTTGACCAGACATTAACAGTCTATAATCGATTCTACTTCCAGTTTGAATTGCATGGGTTTTAGCAATATCGGCTTGATGAATAATAACTGTGGGCGAAAAACCTGAAAAAACGAGTTCTTGATTTGAATCTCGCACAATTACGCCGCTAAAGCGAAATTGGGCATCTGCAATAGATACCGTATCGCCAAGTTTAACTTTAAGTAAATCAGCTGCTCTTTGACTTAGCCACACTTGACCAGGTTGAATACTCTGTGCTCTAGGCTCAATCTCAAGTTTTCCTCTTAATGGAAACGCAGGTTCTATAGCTTTCACATTGACCATTACAAACTGATCTTGAGTATGTGCCATTGAACTAAACATAGTCACATGAGTCTGCTTTAATCCAATCTGTTCCGCCTTTTTTTGCCATTTAGTGTCTAGAGGTTCGTTATTTGATAGAACCAAATCAGCTGCTAACATTTGCGAGGCTTGTAGGCTAACCGCATTTTTAACTTGGTCATTACTAAACTTAAGAGCCGTGGTCGCACTAATCGCAAGTGAAAGCGCAATGATGAGTAAATATAACCCTCCAGTGCGAAAGCTTTGTAGCAAAAGTGGCTTAAGTAGATTACGCATAGTCTAACTACCCTGTACTGTCTTTAGTCGGCCATCATTTAATTCAACATGACGTTGGCAAAGTCCAGCCAAATTACGGTCATGTGTGACCAAAATAAGCGTTGTACCGAGCTCTTTATTTAAATCAAAAAGTAGTCGTTCAATTTCTTGGGCTGTTTGACCATCTAGGTTTCCAGTAGGTTCATCTGCAAAAATAATTTGTGGTTCTGCAATAAGTGCCCGTGCTATTGCCACACGTTGCTGCTCTCCACCAGATAAGACTTTAGGCGTTTGTTCCGCTTGACGGCTTAAACCTACCCGATGCAACCAATCTAAAGCTTTCTGCTCAGCAATTTTATAATCAAAATCTTTACGTAACCGAAGCGGCAACATCACGTTTTCAAGCGCACTTAACTGCGGTAAAAGTTGGAAAGACTGAAATACAAAGCCAACATGCTGCATTCTGATCTGGGCGCGCTGTTCCTCCGTCAACTCATGAACAGGCTGACCACATAACCATACTTCGCCTTCAGACGGTTGGTCTAAAGTCGCTAAGATACCAAGTAAAGTCGATTTTCCTGAACCAGAACGTCCCGTAATGGCTACCTGCTCCCCTTCATAAATATCTAAATCGATATTTTTTAAAATCGTAAATTGATTTTGGTTAATCTGAATAGTTTGTGTAACTTGATGGGCAGCAATGATAGGTTGTGGCATGATGGGGACAGTCCTATATATTTAGTATTCGGGTCGAAACACAAATGTATAAATCTTATTTGTCTGGTTCTAAAAGTCTCTTGCTCATCGCATTGAGCATGTTGCCTATGTTGGTCTCGGCCAAAACTATTTTAATTTTAGGAGATAGTATTAGTGCCGGTTACGGAATAGACCCTAAACAAGGTTGGGTACAATTACTACAAAAACGTCTAGACCAACAGTATCCCAAACAACATAAAGTGGTCAATGCAAGTATGAGTGGTGAAACCACAAGTGGCGCTTTGGCCAGATTACCTAAGCTTTTACAAACGTATAAACCCGAAGTCGTAGTTATTGAATTAGGTGGGAATGATGGTTTACGAGGTCAACCACCACAAATGATTCAACAAAATCTGTCGCAGCTCGTCCATTTAAGCCAACAACAAAAGGCGCAGGTTATTCTTTTTGGTATGAAGATTCCGCCTAATTATGGCACAGCTTATAGCAAAGCATTTGAAACCAATTATAAAACTGTAAGCCAAAAATATCAGGTGAAACTGCTACCGTTTTTCCTTGATGGCGTCGCTGGACAAAGACAACTAATGCAAAATGACTTGATTCATCCAAATGCCCAAGCGCAGTCAAAATTACTTAATTTAGCTTATCCATACATAAAAGGTGCCCTATAGGCACCTTTTAGTTTTAAATCTTTATAGACTGATTAGAAGTCAAAAAAAGTAACTTCACCAGTTTCTAATGAATACTCAGCACCAACAACAATCAACTCGCCTTTTGCAATCAGGTTTTCTAATACAGCCGAGCCATGACGTAATTGATTGACCGAAGCAAAAACATTTGAACGTACTGCATGACATGAAAGTTTTTTCAAATCATTTTTCATCAGTTTGCATTAAAATTTCAACTGATGGTCGAACACGGTTCACAATCGACATTAAGTTAGATGAAGGCGGATGATCAGGGTTCATCAACGTATCAATAGTCGCTTGAATCGCACCGCAATGACTATGCCCTAATACAACTACAACCGGACAATCATAACGTTCTGCCGCAAACTCAACACTACCAACTTGTGAAGGCGCAACAACATTACCAGCAACACGGATTACGAATAAGTCACCAAGACCTTGATCAAATACCATTTCTGCTGGTACACGAGAATCTGAACAGCCTAATACAATTGCAAACGGATTTTGATCCTTTGCCATTTCAGCGCGTTCATGATGCGATAAGGTTTTTGCAAGGGAAGTATTTCCATTTACAAATCGTTGATTACCTGCTTTCAAACGGTCTAAAACTTCTTGCGCAGTAGGCATTTTATATTTCCATTGTTTTTTCAAGGTTAGAAATCATTTTAATGTGTCAAAATTTGAATGTCACTGACAAAAAATGAATCCTTTTCTAAGAAAATATTTTTAAAGCTTTAATGAGTTTTATAAGAAGGATAACCGCACAATTCCCTACTGTTTAGTGAAAAAATAGACATACTTTAGTTTATAGATTGACTATAATTTTCTTCATTCCAAACGTTTGGCAAATGACTCATTGGCAAAGTTTTTCAATAATTTTTCAAACTCGTTTAAGCTTCAAGGATGAAATGTATGATAAGGCTGTCCGCTCCAATTAAAGCCTCTATGAAAAAAACTGCTACTGCATTGACTCTAGCTTGTAGTTTGTTGTCAGTAACTAGTATTTCTCAAACGCAGGCAGCCGATAATATTGATGTCAGTTTTCAAACAATATTACAGCAAGAACGTAGCTGGGCCGGACTGCAAAGTAAAAAATTAAAAGTAGGTGATATTACTTGGTCATATAGTGAAGGTGGTTCAACCACAAAACCGACCTTGTTACTTATTCATGGTTTAGGTGGCAGCCGCGATAATTGGAATCGCATGGCGCATTACTTAACTACGAATTACCACGTGATTATTCCGGACTTACCAGGTAGTGGCGAAACTATCGTTACGCAAGACTTCGATTATTCGGTTCCGAACCTTGCTGAAAAATTACGCCGCTTTGTTGAAGCTGCAAATTTGAAGGGGCCTATTCATATTGCGGGGCACTCACTTGGCGGCTCAATTGCCCTACTTTATGCGGGACAATATCCATTTGAAACTAAAAGTCTATTTTTAGTTGATAGCGGTGGTATTTTCCGTTCTGCCAACACAATTTATCTCAAAGACCCTACCTATCTAAAACAACTGTTAGTCTCTAAAAAAGGTGACTTTAACTATTTGTTAAAACAAACCATGTTTAATCCTCCGTTTATTCCTAAAGAATTCTTACAAGCTCAAGAAAAATTGATGATTAATCAGGCACCTCAAACACAAAAACTAGTCGACCAACTAATTGCACTCAATAAAGTCTATACTCCAGATTCATTTGCTGTACTTACCAAAACGATCGACGCGCCTACACTTATTTTATGGGGCAAACAAGATAAGATTATTAATGTAGAAGTGGCGAGTGAACTCAAACGACTTTTAAAAAATGCACAACCGCCAGTTATTTTAGAAAATGTAGGTCATATGCCGATTTTGGAAGCTGAACAACTGGTCATTCAACAATACGTACCATTTTTACTTAAAGTAGAATCGAATCAGTCAGTAAAAACGGCAACACCTTAAATAAAACTCCGGACTTGTGAGACCTTATGTCTACCCAACCAATTATTGAAAAACTTATTGAAGCTCATCTAGATTTTTTAGATGAGCAATTTGTTCAGGCTCAGGTGATTCAACAAGAGTTTGAACAGTTTTACCATTGGTTGGGGAGTCGGCAATTACAACACCTTTGGACTTTTGAACAGATTCAACATCTCATTCAAAAGCAGATTTTAGATACCCCCGCTTCTGATTTTCTGATCGAACAAATTGCAGAGCATATTCGCTTCGCCCTGATTCATCCTGCAAATGAGACGGCAACAGTTGAAGATGTTATTCCTGTTTTAACGATTGACCGCATTGCACAGTATGTTGCAAGTAAAGAAGAGCATCGTAAAAAACTGATTAAAACAATTGTAAATAATCCAGCTTTTTCAGCTCTTTTGACTCAGTTGATTCAACAAACAATGCATGATTATTTAGATGAATCAATGTCAAAACGCGTGCCAAGTGTAGGACGCTTCATGAAAATGGGTAAATCAGTATTAGAAACAGTGACCGATTCTAATCTGGACGATACAATTAACCATTATTTGCAAAAGAATATTTTAAAACTTAGCCAAATGAGTGAGCGCGTTTTAAACCAACATTTTGACAATGATAAGCTCTATCATTTTCAGGCAAATGTTTGGCACAAAGTTAAAACTATGCCACTTTCTGTTTTAAAAAATTATGTAGAAGTTCAAGATTTAACAAAAACTGTAGGTCTAGGGCATGAAATCTGGGACCACATTCGTCAAACCGATTATCTAAAACAGCAAGTCCACGATGGTATCTATACTTGGTATGTCCGTAATCAGGAACGTAGTTTTGACTTACTACTCCGTGACCTCAATATTGATGAAAGTTTGGTGAAGCATGAACTCACCGACTTGCTTGTACCCGTATTACAACAACTCGTTACAACAGGACATTTAAGACGCCGTGCCCGTGTGTATTTAGAGAAGTTTTATTATTCTGAAAAAGCTTTAGATATTTTAAATAACAAAGGCGCTTGAAGCGCCTTTGTTACTTTTATTGATTAGAAAGAATATTTTAAAGAAGCGTAATAAGCTCGACCTGGCTCATTATAAGTTTGGCTAATAGAATTACTGTCTCTTAAAATTTGTTTATCAAATAGATTACTTACACCAACGCGTGTACTTATATTGTCTGAAAATTTATAACCGACATTAATTCCAGCAATACTATAGCTTTTTACAGTACTTGGCTTAAGCGCAGAATTCGCACCTCCTGAACCTATACCAGATTCAAGTCTATTTTCTGCAAACTGGCGTGATTTTTGACGACCATATTGAGTAAATACAAAATTTACATCTAACTGATCCGTAATGTCATAATCAAAAATTGAGTTAATCGTATAGTTTGGTACTAAAGATAATGGGTTCCCTGTTTGTTTATCTTTCGAGTCCATCATATAAGTAAAGTTGTTAGTCCAGCGGATATCACCAAAGTCTAACCCTAAGCTTCCCTCAAAACCTTGAATTAGAGCTTTAGGCGTATTTTCCCAACGCAGAATATTCCACTTCGTATTCGTCACAGCTCCTGTATTTGCATTCGTACTTGAACCATCAACTGTTCCGACAACATTTGTACCAGCTACAATTTTATCTTTATAGTCATTACGGAACCAAGTTAAGCTCGCATTCACGATATCTTTTTGAAACTGAATACCGAGCTCTTTGTTTACCGATGTTTCAGGTTTTAAATCGCCATTACCTTGTAACAAACAACGTGAATCAATATTGGCTGGACAACCATTACCATTTGTACTTAATAAATACCCTTCGGCATTTTGATACATATTTGGTGCTTTATAAGCTTTTGCTACCCCACCTTTTAAAGTGAAATAATCGTTAAGTCTTTGGGTAATATTTAAGCTTGGGCTCCAGTTAGAACCAGATTTACTATGGTCATCAAAACGTAAGCCTAATACAACATCTGTGCTGTCTGTAACTTTCAGGTTATCTTCAATATATGCAGAAGCAATACGTGATTCCATTTTACTACGATCACCTTTCACCAATTGATCGCCATAACCTGAACCACTGCTGTCTTTACCTTGATTTGTCGAGATATTATCTTTAAATCTGTCTTCAACCCATTCCGTACCTACAGTTAATACTTGGGGTATATAGTATTCGAAAGGAATATTAGCCTCACCGTTAAAGCGAAGAGTTTCTAAACGTGAGGTGGCTTTATCATCAAGGTTATTAATTTTTCCTTCTACACTCCCCGCTAAACCTTCAGGTAGACGTTTGTTATGCGTTTTATCATATTGAGCAACGAGTTTACTCTTACCCCAAGACCAATCGCCCTCGTGCGTTACCGCATAGCTATCACGATACATGGTATTGGTTTCTTTACCGATGAGCTGCGAAAGAATCGCATCTGCTTCTGCGTTTGCATTTAACTGAGAGTCGCCAGAATAAATATTACCTTGTTTGCTAGAAGAAACATCGAACAAGACAGTTTGTTGGTCTGTTGCCTGCCAAGCTAAACGGCCTGAAATATCTTTATTTTTAACACCTTCACGGCCAGCTGCTGTACTACCAATAGATTTATTAATATCAACATCATCAGCTTCCGTTTTATTGTAATTACCATATAAACGATAAGACAAAACGTCTTTAATTAATGGCCCACTTACATTAAAACCAACACGATTTGATGAACCTTCTTTGGAGTCTTCAGGCTGTGAAGTATAGAACTCTACTGAACCATGAGTTTCATTAGTTACTTTTTTAGTAATGATGTTAACTACACCACCAGCAGCACCTGAGCCATATCGCGCAGCTGCTGGTCCACGTAAAACTTCGATCGACTCGATTGCTTCTGCTGGTACCCAGTTTGAGTCGCCTCGTGTATCACGCTCTCCTTTCCAGCCATAACGGACTGAGTTACGAGAGTTAATTGGTTTACCGTCCACTAAAATAAGTGTGTTTTCAGGCCCCATTCCACGAATATCAATTTGTCTATTATTACCACGCTGCCCTGTTGCACTATTGCCTGTCAGGTTGACACCTGGCATACGACGTACATAGTCAGAAATATCATTACGAACTGGTAGTTTTTCTAAATCATCTTTGGTAATAACCGATACACCAAGCGATTGCTTCACTTGCTCTTCCGCTGTTACAAAAATTGTTTCCAATTTCACAGGTTCAGCAGGCTTTTCTAATGTTTGTTCAGCTTGTTCTTGCTCATTTTGTGCAGCAAAAGCCATAGACATCATACTTGCCAGTACTGAAACAGAAAGCACTGACTGGATAATACGCTTCGACATAAGTATTCCCAATATATTGATTTATTAAACATCTCTCATTTTCTGTTTCGCATTGTAACAAAGATAAATAAAATTACAAATGATATTGATAATAATTATCATTATTTATATTGGGAAATAAAAAAACCTCATTCGAGGCTTTTTTATTTCACTTTTCAAATAATTTAATTATTTGAAATAAGCACCTTCTGCTTGCGTATGGTCTGTTTGGTCAACCACACGTTGTAGTTCAGGAATGTGTTCTCTTAATGTTGTTTCTACACCTTGTTTCAAGGTTACATCAATTGCAGAACAACCTTGGCAACCACCACCGAACTTCAATACAGCAGTTAAGCCATGTTCAGGATCATCTTGCACTTCAACTAAGCTACAGTTACCGCCGTGCCCTGCAAGACCCGGGTTAATTTCCGCTTGAAGTACATAAGTAATACGTTCTTCAATTGATGCATCTGGCCCTACACGCGGCACTTTAGAGTTTGGTGCACGGAAAGTTAACTGACCACCAAAACGATCTTTGTTGTAGTCAATAACAGCGTCTAAAAGATATGGAATAGACGGCGCATCAATGTATGCAGGGAAATCAGGATAGTCCTGTTTATAGTCCGTTGGCACCACTTCTTCTGGTGCACTATATGCCATACAGCACTCTGCACGTGGTGTACCCGGATGTTCAACAAAAATTCGAACGCCAATTCCCGGAGTATTTTGCTTCGCCAATAATTCGTGCAAATACTCTTGTGCAGATGGTGTAATCAAAAGGTTCGGAATTTCTTCTGCAACAGCAGTGTTGGTGTTCTCAGTCGACATAACAATATTCCTCAAGCTGATGCCTTTATATTAACCGAAGATGAGGTGGATTTAAAAAAAATCAACTAAATTTGTCGGATTTATACACAACGGGGTTTCAAGTTGTATTTTTAATGGCATTATTGACCTCAGTATCGATCATTTTTTAAATATTTCTTATGTTGCATTTGCCGTTTAACCATACCATTACCCTTATTATTATTACGGTCATTCTCTCTTTACTTGCTTTTAGCAATCAAAACGTTATGAACCGCCTAATCTTTTGGCCGCCTGCGATGCAACGTGGACAATTTGATCGCTTCATCACACATGGCTTTATTCACGCAGATGGTACTCATTTACTCTTTAATATGATTACCCTGTTTTTCTTTGGCAGCATCATTGAAAGTTTTTATCGCCAATATTTCTACGACATGGGCTTTGTCTTGTTCTATTTGGGCGGGTTAATTTTTGCGATTTTACCAAGCTATCTACAACATAAAAATGATGCAAACTGGGCAAGTCTTGGAGCTTCAGGAGCCGTATCTGCGGTTTTATTTGCCTATATCCTGTTTCAGCCATGGAAACTGATTTTTGTATTTTTTATTCCAGTACCCGCTATTATTTTTGCAGTTTTATATGTTGCTTATAGCATTTGGGCAGGTAAACGTGGCAATACGCATATCAATCATAGTGCCCATTTATGGGGTGCGGCTTACGGAGTAATTGTAACGATTTTGATTGAACCAAGAGTGATTCCACATTTCTTAGATCAACTTACCCGCTTACCGTTTTAAACTTAATATTTTTGAAAAGCCCGATATGGGCTTTTCTTTTTTTCTCATTTATTTATCACGATAAATTCTCAGATATTTTTCTGATTTTCTTTGATCAATTCCTTGTTTTGATTGCAAAAACCATCTGATTAAACTCAAGCACAATTCTTTTAATAATTCAGATGATACAATGAAGTACAAAGCTCTTTTATCTAGTCTTTCAATTGCATTATTTAGCTTATCTTTAGCTGGCTGTAACGATAATGATTCACAAGAAACCACGGTAAGTACTCCAAAGCAGCCCAATATTTTATTTATTATGGCCGATGACTTAGGCTATTCAGATTTAGGAGCATTTGGCGGTGAAATTCATACGCCTAATATTGATAGTTTGGCGCAAGAAGGTCGACTTTTAACGGATTATCATACTGCACCCACTTGTTCCCCTACTCGCTCGCAGCTTATTTCAGGAACTGATCATCACCTAGCAGGCATAGGTGCTATGGCAGAGCTTACACCAGACCATTTAAAAGGCCAACCAGGTTACGAAGGCTATTTAAATGAACGCTCTTTATCAATTGCGCAGGTGCTCAAAGACAATGGTTATCGGACATATATTAGTGGTAAATGGCATTTGGGGCTAACCCCTGAAACCAATGCACATGCCAAAGGTTTTGATCATTCATTTACCTTATTACAAGGTTTAGACCATCACTTTAAACAAGCTCCAAGCGCGTTTAAACGAAATTCAACCTATACCGAAGATGGGCAAATTATTCCAATTTCAGCATTACCTGATGACTTTTTCTCGACCAATTATTTTACCGATAAATTGCTGAGCTATTTAGAGTCAGGTAAAAATAGCGGTAAGCCATTCTTTGCTTATGCTGCCTATACAGCACCTCACTGGCCTATACAGGCTCCAGCAGAATACCGTGACAAATATCGTGGCGTTTACGATGTCGGTTATGACGCCATTAGAAAAGCACGTATAGCACGCCAAAAACAGCTTGGAATTATTCCAGCAAACTTTGAAGCAGCAGAACCAATCGCCACTCAAAATGCACCACAAAAATATGGAAAATGGAAGGAGTTAACAGCTGAGCAGAAAGCACTTGAAGCCCGTAAAATGGAAATCTACGCAGGTATGGTAGAAAATCTTGATGCAAATGTAGGCCGAATTATCCAATACCTAAAACAAAATAATCTTTATGAAAATACTTTAATTTTCTTTGTTTCTGACAATGGTGCAGAAGGTTTCATTCGTGGTGGGTATGGCAGTGAATCTGGTTTTGATAACTCTGTAACAAACGTAGGCACCCTACTTCCTACCACTATATTGGACCACGTTGGGCTGAAGTCAGCGCGGCACCTTTTCATTTATGGAAAGATACAGCTGGCGAAGGTGCAACTACAGCTCCTGCTATTGTGAAATTACCAAATCAGAAAAAAGCTGAAGAAACCAATCATAGCTTCGCATCTGTACTCGATGTTTTTCCAACATTATTAGATTATGCCCATATTCCGGTACCTCAAGGACAATATAAAGGCCGAACCATTAATACACCAAGTGGTTACTCTTGGAAGTCTGTACTTGAAAATAAATCACAAACTATCCGTCCAGCTAATTTCAGCTTTGCCGATGAATTACACGGTAGTAAATATGCTAAACAAGGTGAATGGAAAATTGCACTTCAAGGACGCCCTGAATTAGGATCAGGTTCTTGGGAACTCTATAACATTGCTACTGATCGTGGTGAAAATCATAATGTTGCGCAGCTTTACCCTGCAAAAGTTCAAGAGCTATTAGCGGTTTATCAGAAATATACTGAGCAAAATGGCGTACAGGAATATAACGCCAAATGAAATTAAAACTGCTTTTGAGTACTACACTCAGCCTGTTATTCATCACAGGCTGTAGTAAGTCTGAACATAAAGCTGACCTGAAAACAGTTTTACCAAAGCAAGCCATCTCATCGGCTGCTTTGGGTTCTATCGAACAGTGTAAAAGCTATACAGGGCTTCCTACAAACTGGCTTAAAAATACAACCGCAGGTATGGTATTCATACCAGATGGACAATTGAATTTTGGTTCTGAAAAAGCTTATCCAGATGAACTTAACTTTGGGAAAAAACAACGGGAAGTTAAAGGTTTCTGGATTGATCAAACTGAAGTCACTGTTGCTCAATTCGCCAGTTTTGTGAAGGCAACTGGTTATATTACCGATGCTGAAAAACAAAAACAGGCTGCTGTTTTTACTCCAGATCCACGTCATCCCCAACAATGGTGGCAACTCAAATCAGGATATACATGGAAAACTCCAAATGGCAAAAATGGAGCTCTCCCTCATCCTCATGAGCCTGTAAGATACGTAACGAAAAATGATGCTGAACATTATGCAGTTTGGCTAGGACGTGATTTACCAACAGAATTAGAATGGGAATACGCCGCTAAAGCAAACTCAAAAACTGACACACCTTTACACCAAGCACCTACCGATGAACATCAGCATCCACAAGCAAATTACTGGCAAGGTACATTCCCTTTTGAAAATTTGAATCACGACCATTTTACTGGTGTTGCTCCTGTCGGCTGTTTTAAATCCAACGGCTTTAAGCTATTCGATATGATTGGAAATGTTTGGGAATGGACATCCTCTCCCTATCAAGGTGCGCATGATCAACATATGGGTAATTATTCTGATTTAAGACAAAAAGAAATGAGCAGCACTCAATATGTGATTAAAGGAGGCTCATTTTTGTGTGCTGAAAATTACTGTTCACGTTACCGTAATAGTAGTCGCTACCCACAAGATTTTGATTTAGCCGCTACTCATGTAGGTTTTCGTACAATTTTACGTACGCCTTAATCGCTAAAAAAACTAGTTTAGAGTGTTGATATTTCTTAACCAAAAATAGATCGAAAAACAATCTAATAATTTCTATAGTAAATAGTAAAAGGGAGAATGATAAAAAGAGAGAACAATATGATGAAAAAATTTCTAGTTTGTGCAGCAGCAATTTTCACACTATCACTATCGGCTTGTGCAGTTTATACCCCTGCTGGCAGTGTAGTAGTTGATCCGGATTCGCCTTATCACAATCATCCAGGAGATTTTTGTCCACCAGGTCAGGCCAAGAAAGGTCGTTGTTAAAAGTTTAGATAGACTATAAGCAAATTAATCTGACTATTTAGAAAGATGATTTACAGCTTATGTATAGGGCTTCACCCAAAATTAGATGGGGCGAAACTAGAAAATTATGGTGTAAAAAAATCACCATATCCCCAAGATTTTTAAAAGACAATCTTACGTTGTCTTCCATCTAGTTTCACCCCAATTCTTTCTTATTCCGTTTGACTTTTCTTATCATTTAATAAAAAAGTCTAGTTTTTTACTCATCATCGTATCTTTTTTATTGATACATTTTGAACATTTTATCTTCAGCTTAGATCTGATGAATTCGCTCTATACAAAATAATCATTTATGTAACGTAAGTCTATAAAAATGTTCTAGAAATGTGAAAAAAAATGAAGTTAAAATGAGATCAAATTATCATAAAAATTCACTCAAACTACCTTCATCACAAAAATAATTTAATTTTCATTTTGTCAGTTATTGCCACTCGTTTCTTTTAATTGGCATAGATAATGTATACACCTGTATATTAATACTACCGTCCAAGTGAGATATTTTATGTCCAGCCAGAGTCCAGACGAAGGTCTACAATTTCCGATACACGCTTCAACAAAAAAACAAAGTACTTCTCGCACAGGCCAAGAGATTTTGTCAGAAGCTTTATCTATTGTAGATAATAAAACTGCTCAACAGATTTTGACTGAAAAAAACTGGCGGAAAAACTATCCAAGATACTTTAAATCACTTGTTCAACATGGGCTTTCTAATAACAACAATCCGATTACCATCGCCAAACAGGGCTTACATAAGGCTCATCATCTTTTTGACTATTTCCGCGATGGTAAACACTATCTTTTAAAAGATGCTCTGCACATCCCTACCACTAAGCCTTTAAATACAGTTAAATTTAAAGGTGAAAGTGAAGCTGCACCAGAATGGTATGTTCCATATAAAGGCCAAAAACTTAGCGGGCAAAGCTTACTTGATCAAATTCAAAAATGGGAAAATGCAGGTATTATTGAACCAAGCCATGCCAAGGCTTTACGTGAAGCTGCCGCTCATCCAGAATGGTTTGATTTATGATCGAACCATGGTTCTGTTTGGTGCAGCTTCAGAAGCTGGCCCTTTACCTTGGTTAGCAAAGTGGAAAGCGAATATTGTTGCAATTGATTTACCGAACCCACGAGTTTGGGGGAAAATTTTAAATACAATTCAGCAAGGAAACGCAACGCTGATTGCACCTACAATTGAATCAGTTGACTCAACAGCAAAAGCTTCTGAATTAAGAGATAAATTAGGTGCCAATTTACTGACTCAAATACCAGAAATTGCACAGTGGTTAGTTCAATTTCCTCAAAAATTAGATTTAGCTGCTATTGCTTATCTAGATGGTGAAAAACATGTCCGCGTCTCAATGGCTATGGACAGTATTATGCAATATGTGAGTGAACATAAAGCTGATACAAGCTTAATGTTTATGTGTACTCCAACCGATGTTTACGCAGTACCTAAAGAAGTTGCAGAGGCAGCTCAAGAGAAATTTAAATCTCGTTCACAACTACAAAAAATGGCTGCAAAAGGTGTCTCTACACTATCGCTCAAACGTTTTTTCCAAGCACCTTATCAAGACTTGATTACCAGCGAAAATGGCAAAACTTATGGTATTGCAGACTGCTTGGTAGTTGAACAAGGGCCAAACTACGCATTAGCTAAACGTATTCAACAATGGCGAGCAACACTTGCCCGTCATCAAGGCCAACGCGTGAGTATTAATATTGCTCCATCTACGACAACTCATTCAGTCACAAAAAATCCACTCCTTAAAGCCGCTTTTAACGGTGCGGAACTTTTTGATGTAGAAGCGTTTAGTCCAGAAACCACAAATGCCATTATGGCGGCACTCTGGATCCATGACTTAAGAAATGAATCTTCTGTCGCAAATCCTGAAACTGTGCTTGACCATCCTCTAGAGTTGATGATGGAAGGTGCCAACCATGGCGGTCTATGGCGTGTGGCTTATTTAGCCCGTACAGCCCTTCCTTTTGCTGCAATCTATGGTTTTGCGGCCGAAAAGCTTCCATTTAAGAAATTTTCTAAAAAATAATGAAGTTAAAAGCCCAATTTTAGAATTGGGCTTTTTTATACAATTATTTGTTTTGACTATGCGTTAAATACTTTTGCATTTCGTCAGGTGGAACCATACCTCCACCAGTCGCCCATACTACATGTGTCGCATGCTGTAACTTTACAGCTGACAATTCATGCAAGGCCAAATAATCAGGAGTAGTTTGCACATAATATGGCCCCATCATGCCTGCCGCTGCCGAGGGCTCAACTTGAATATTCTCAGTTTGATTTAAAAGCGCAATCAGCTCATATAAACATTCATCATGAATGGTGTAGTAACCGTCAATTAACTGCTGCATAGCACGGCCGACAAAACCAGAAGCACGGCCAACAGCCAATCCATCTGCAGCAGTAATGTTATCTAAACCAATATCGTTTACTGAAATCTGATCATGCAGCCCTGTATAAACACCTAGTAACATACATGGAGAGTGAGTCGGTTCTGCAAATATACAATGTACATGCTCACCAAAAGCGAGTTTTAACCCAAAACTCACTCCACCAGGGCCACCACCGACACCACATGGCAAATAAACAAATAATGGGTGTTCTGCATCGACTTTAATCTGTTTTTGCTCACACTGTTGTTTTAAGCGTATTCCTGCTACTGCATAACCTAAAAATAGAGTCGTCGAATTCTCATCATCAATAAAAAAACAATTTGGATCTTGTTCTGCTGCTTTACGTCCCTGCTCTACAGCGACACCATAATCAATGGCGTATTCCACAACATTGACACCTAATGAACGCAGTTTATCTTTCTTCCACTGTCTTGCATCGGCAGACATATGCACGGTCACTCTAAAACCGAGCTTCGCGCTCATAATACCGATCGATAAACCAAGATTACCTGTAGAACCTACTGCAATTTGATATTTGGAAAAAAATGCTCGAAATGCATCTTGGTCAAGTTGACTGTAATCATCATCTAACTTGAGAAGCCCTGCCTCAATTGCTAACTTTTCAGCATGAGCCAAGACTTCATAAATTCCACCACGTGCCTTAATTGAACCCGAAATAGGTAAATGACTATCTTTTTTAAGCCAAAGCTTTCCAGTAAGCCTCTGTTGTTTTTCTACAGATAAGGCTTGTTGCATATCTGCAATTTCAACTAGTTCTGATTCAATTTTTCCATGTAGTGCTTGAGTTTCTGGAAATACTTTTGCTAAGTAAGGTGCAAAACGTTCTAGCCTTGCTTCGGCATCTTTTACATCTTGCTCTGTCAGTCCTACTTTCGCGAGAGCTTCTTTTAAAGGATAACGGCTCGGATTAAACCAAAATGTTTCTTGGTAATCTTGTAATGTTTGAATGAGTGGGAATTGTTGTTTGAGTTGATCGAGTTGAACCGTTTTCATCCTATATCCTTTCATCAATTTTTGAGCTAGTCACCTAGCAATAAGTATTTGCAGTAATCATTCATTCTTTACTGAGTTTATTTGAAAAAAGCGATCTTTTTTTTAAATGTGACAATAAAAAAGCCACTAATAATAGTGGCTTTTTAGATTTAAGCAGACAACTTAAATGAACTTTAAGAACAACCAATATAAACCACCTGACAAACAGATGGTCGCAGGTAAAGTAAATATCCAAGCTGACAAAATTGTCTTAATGGTATTAAAGTTTAGACCTGATTTATTTGCAACCATGGTACCCGCAACAGCACTGTTTAAAACATGAGTAGTTGAAACTGGCATACCTAAACCATCTGCTGCTGCAATAGTACTCATTGCAATAAGCTCAGCAGACATACCTTGACCATAAGTCATATGGTTCTTACCAATACGCTCACCTACAGTCACCACAATACGTTTCCAACCAACCATAGTGCCAAGACCAAGCGCTAATGCAACCGCAACTTTCACCCAGTTTGGAATGTACTGTAAGAATGAATCCAAGCTACCGCGATAATCTTTCACAAGCTTTTTCTGTGAATCATCCATTTTTGGTAAAGCATCTGCTTTGTCCAAACGTTTAAACGTGGTTGTGCTTAAATACATATCATTACGAATTTCACTAATCGCAGCTTCAGGAATATCTTTTAAGTCGCTATAGCTAGAAACACGAGCACCTAAATGATCAGTCATACTTGCCAATGCAGGTACAACTTCAGGTGTCTGTTGCTTGGTTTGAATATATTTAGTTAAAACTTCACGCGCTTTTTCATCAGTCAATTCTTGCTGATTATGGTTTAACAAAACAGCAGTTTGAGAAGAAAGCTGGTGGAATGATTGAACCTGTTGTGTATCTAGGTTTTTATTTATTGAATAAGCTAACGGTACTAAACCAACCAAAATGAGCATGATGAGACCCATACCTTTTTGGCCGTCATTTGAACCGTGTGCAAAACTTACACCTGTACAGGTAAAGATTAAAATTGCACGAATGATTGCTGGTGGTGGCTTATTACCTTCAGGTGGCTGGAATAATTCTAATTGGCGTTTGAAAATAGTTTTAACCAACAAGAATAAGATTGCTGCAAAAGCAAAACCAATTAAAGGTGAAAATAATAATGCCTTACCTACTTTAATCACCTGATCCATATCTACACCACTGGTCGTTACGCCAGTCGATGCACTCAATAGATGGTTCATAATACCCACACCCAAGATTGAACCAATCAAGGTGTGAGAGCTAGAAGCTGGGATTCCTAAGAACCAAGTACCAAGGTTCCAAAGAATTGCAGCGATTAACAATGCAAAAACCATTGCAAAGCCAGCACCGCTACCCATGTTCATGATAAGTTCAACAGGAAGCAATGCAATAATGCCATAAGCAACAGCACCACTTGCGACCATTACCCCAAGAAAATTACAAAAACCAGCCCACATGACTGCAACTGGTGCAGGCAATGCATTTGTATAAATGACCGTTGCAACTGCATTAGCAGTATCGTGGAAACCGTTTACAAATTCAAAGCCCAATGCAATGAAAAGTGCAGTAGATAAAAGAATAACCGAATAAAGGCTCAAAGGTGGAACATGCGCTAAATCAGCACTAACCTGAAACCCAATATAAATAAGTGTTGCAACAATAATCGTCAGAAACACCGGCATAAAAAATTTCGGTGTTGGGACGTGTACATTCGTCGATTTTGCTTGCAGGTTTGCCGCAAGTTTTGAATCCGAAACAGGGGGTAGATTAGAATTCATGCAGACGGTAAGAGGATAATAAAATCCTCTGTATTCTTAAATTAAATTATGACAATTATATGACAAAGAGCCGCCTGATGAAGTCAATTTTTTATATTTTGACCTCATTTGATGCACCTTTCCCCGATCATTTTTATTTTATTTTTAAAATACAATAACTTAATTCATTATTTATGAGCTCCTTTTATGCTTATTTTTACAGCAAAAAAATAAATAAAATGACCTATATGTCTATTTTTCATACAGAACAACTGTAATATTTCGGCATATTGAGCATGAAATATTTCAATATCATGATCATTTGATGAATATTTCATGAAAATTCTTTCGTTTTTGTCATAAAACACCCTCTTTTTTATTTTTTTACTTATTGTCTCATGACCTTCGTAGGTCATCATTTGTGCTGCTATTCTGTTACAATAGCGCCGCATTTTTAAATTCATATAAAAGATCGGGGTTTTCTATGTCTACGCTTGCCACCCTAAAAGCGCTTCTTGCTAAACGCATTCTGATTATTGATGGTGCTATGGGAACCATGATCCAGCGCCATAAATTAGAAGAAGCCGACTACCGTGGTGAGCGTTTTGCCGATTGGGCACATGACTTAAAGGGTAATAATGACCTTTTAGTTTTGACACAACCTCAAATTATTCAAGGCATTCATGAAGCTTATCTTGATGCTGGTGCAGACATTATTGAAACCAACAGCTTTAACGGCACACGTGTTTCAATGTCTGACTATCACATGGAAGATCTTGTTCCAGAGATTAACCGTGAAGCAGCACGTTTAGCCAAAGCAGCTTGTGAAAAGTATTCAACTCCAGAAAAACCACGTTTTGTTGCTGGTGTACTTGGACCGACATCGCGTACTTGTTCAATTTCACCGAATGTAAATGACCCTGCTTTTCGCAACATTACCTTTGATGAGTTAAAAGAAAACTACATTGAAGCGACTCATGCACTGATTGAAGGCGGTGTAGATATCATTTTGATTGAAACCGTATTTGATACATTAAACTGTAAAGCAGCGATTTTTGCAGTCAAAGAAGTCTTTAAACAAATTGGTCGTGAATTACCAATTATGATTTCAGGGACAATTACCGATGCATCAGGTCGTACTTTAACAGGTCAGACTGCGGAAGCTTTCTGGAACTCTGTGCGCCATGGTGATTTGCTTTCAATCGGTTTTAACTGTGCCCTTGGTGCAGATGCTATGCGTCCTCACGTAAAAACCATTTCTGATGTCGCAGATACTTTCGTTTCAGCACACCCCAATGCGGGCTTACCAAACGCATTTGGTGGATATGACGAAACACCTGAGCAAACTGCAGCTTTCTTAAAAGAATTTGCTGAAAGCGGTTTAATTAATATTACTGGTGGTTGCTGTGGTACGACACCAGACCATATTCGCGCTATTGCTAATGCAGTAAAAGACATTGCACCTCGCCAAGTACCTGAAACCGTACCTGCTTGTCGCTTAAGTGGTTTAGAGCCATTTAATATTTATGATGACTCTCTCTTTGTAAACGTTGGTGAACGTACTAACGTTACCGGTTCTAAAAAATTCTTACGCCTCATTCGTGAAGAAAACTTTGCCGAAGCTTTAGAAGTTGCACAGCAACAAGTGGAAGCTGGCGCACAGATTATTGATATTAACATGGATGAAGGGATGCTCGATTCGCAAAATGCGATGGTGCATTTCTTAAACCTTGTAGCATCAGAACCTGATATTTCACGTGTGCCAATCATGATTGACTCATCCAAATGGGAAATCATTGAAGCTGGCTTAAAATGCGTACAAGGTAAACCGGTTGTTAACTCCATTTCCTTAAAAGAAGGTTATGACGAGTTTGTCGAAAAAGCCCGCCTCTGCCGTCAATATGGTGCCGCAATTATTGTAATGGCATTTGATGAAGCTGGACAGGCTGACACTGCTGAACGTAAACGCGAAATCTGTAAGCGTTCATACGATATTCTAGTGAATGAAGTGGGCTTCCCTGCTGAAGATATTATTTTTGACCCGAACGTGTTCGCAGTGGCAACTGGTATTGAAGAACACAACAACTATGCGGTCGATTTTATTGAGGCAACAGGTTGGATTAAACAAAACTTACCACATGCCATGATTTCTGGTGGTGTATCGAACGTTTCGTTCTCGTTCCGTGGTAATGAACCAGTTCGTGAAGCCATTCACTCGGTGTTCTTGTACCATGCCATTAAGCAAGGCATGACCATGGGTATTGTGAACGCTGGGCAAATGGCAATTTATGATGATATTCCAGCCGAGCTAAAAGAAGCTGTTGAAGATGTCATATTAAACCAAAACCAAGGTGAATCTGGTCAAGCTGCGACTGAGAAACTGCTTGAAGTAGCAGAAAAATACCGCGGACAAGGCGGTGCTGCCAAAGAAGCCGAGAACCTTGAATGGCGTAATGAGTCGGTTGAAAAACGTCTTGAATATGCATTGGTTAAAGGTATTACCACTTATATTGACCAAGACACTGAAGAAGCTCGCTTAAAATCTAAACGTCCTTTAGATGTGATTGAAGGACCACTGATGGACGGTATGAACGTGGTTGGTGACTTGTTTGGTTCAGGCAAAATGTTCTTACCACAGGTTGTGAAATCTGCCCGTGTAATGAAACAAGCTGTAGCATGGCTCAACCCATACATTGAAGCTGAGAAGTCTGAAGGACAATCTAAAGGTAAAGTCCTGATGGCAACGGTAAAAGGCGACGTACACGATATTGGTAAGAATATTGTAGGCGTGGTACTTGGCTGTAATGGTTATGACATTGTTGACCTTGGTGTAATGGTACCTTGCGAGAAAATCTTACAAACCGCAATTGATGAAAAATGTGACATCATCGGCTTGTCTGGTCTGATCACTCCATCTTTAGATGAAATGGTATTTGTTGCGAAAGAAATGCAACGCAAAGGCTTTAACATTCCTCTATTAATTGGTGGTGCGACGACGTCTAAAGCCCACACGGCAGTAAAAATTGATCCTCAGTATCAGAATGATGCAGTAATTTATGTTGCCGATGCTTCACGTGCTGTAGGTGTTGCTACAACCTTGCTTTCTAAAGACATGCGAGGTGCATTTATTGAAGAACACCGTGCTGAATATGCCAAAATTCGTGAACGTTTAGCCAACAAGCAACCAAAAGCGGCCAAACTGACTTATAAAGAGTCGGTTGAAAATGGTTTTAAAATTGATGAAAGCTACGTGCCACCAAAACCAAATCTTTTGGGAACACAAGTTTTAAAGAATTATCCGCTTGCTACACTCGTGGATTATTTTGACTGGACACCATTCTTTATTTCTTGGAGCTTGGCAGGTAAATTCCCGAAAATTTTAGAAGATGAAGTGGTTGGTGAAGCTGCAACAGATTTGTACAATCAAGCTCAAGCAATGTTAAAAGATATTATCGACAACAACCGTTTTGATGCTCGTGCCGTATTCGGTATGTTCCCTGCTCAGCGCACTGATGCAGACACAGTAAGCGTATTTGATGAAGCGGGTCAAAATGTTACGCATACTTTTGAGCACTTACGCCAGCAATCTGACAAAGTGACAGGCAAACCAAACTTGTCTTTGGCAGATTACATTCGTAATGACCGCGAGCAACAAGACTACTTAGGTGGATTCACTGTATCAATTTTTGGTGCAGAAGAATTGGCAAATGAATACAAAGCCAAAGGTGATGACTACTCTGCAATTTTAGTTCAGTCATTAGCTGACCGTTTTGCTGAAGCTTTTGCCGAACACTTACATGAACGCATTCGTAAAGAATTCTGGGGCTATAAAGCTGATGAACAGCTCAGCAATGAAGATCTGATTAAAGAGAAATATGTCGGTATTCGCCCTGCACCAGGTTACCCTGCTTGCCCTGAGCACTCTGAAAAGGCAGTGTTGTTTGACTGGTTAGGCTCTACAGATAAAATTGGTACTAAACTGACTGAACACTTTGCAATGATGCCACCATCTTCGGTGAGTGGTTTCTATTATTCTCATCCACAAAGTGAATACTTTAACGTGGGCAAAATCTCTCAAGACCAACTTGAAGATTATGCAAAACGTAAAGGTTGGACACTAGATGAAGCGAAGCGTTGGTTAGCGCCTAATTTAGACGACTCGATTGTTTAAGTTTAAGTAGTAATAAAAAAATCCCCTCTAGTGAGGGGATTTTTTTATTTATTGGAGTTACTGAAATTTATCTTACCTGAATTTCCTCAATTCTTAAGTGATGCATCATCTCTCGAACAAATACAAAGTAGGTAAAAATATAAAGCTGATCTGGAGACACTTGGTTTGTGTAGTAGCTTAAACGCTCAATAAAATCATTGAATCTATGTTCAAGCTCGATACGGCTGATTTGCTTTTTAGCACTAAAAAATAACTCACTGAGTTGTGCCATGGCTGCATCAGATGTAACAGCTACACCACTTATATTTAAATTTCTGAGTGGCTTTGACTCGATGATTTCTTCAATAAAATAAATCATCTTTTCGATAGCAAGTTCATCAATAACACCATGGTTGATACTTTTTGAATTAACAAAACCTAAGCCCTGCTCAAGGTGAATGTGTTGGCTGTCTACATCAAACGAGAGACTATTTAGACCAAGTGAAAATTTTAAAACCGAGTCGGGATGAGTCATAAAAATAGCTTACCGTTGAGTTTTGCTCATAAGATTAATTTCTTTATAAGCGTAAATTGAACCAATTTTTCCAATACTTAACATTCACTGCTCGATTATTATTAACACTATATATAATAAAAACCTCTTTAAAAAGATGAAAAATCAATCTTATATTCATTCAGTCTTACTATTAAAAAATAGAGTATAAGTATGAAAAAATTAGCAATTTTAGGTGTTACGGTTTATAGCTTTGCACAACTTACCAATGCAGCAACGTTAAATGTAAAACCCTATGGCACGACTCAAGACGGTCAAAAAGTCGATCTATACACCATGAGCAATAACAAAGGAGTCTCAGTTTCTTTTATTAGCTTCGGTGGTGTAATTACACAAATTTTGACTCCCGATGCCCAAGGTAAACAAAATAATATCGTTTTGGGCTTCGATGACCTAAAAGGCTATGAAGTCACTGATACTAAGGAAGGCATTCATTTTGGTGGGTTAATTGGTCGTTATGCGAACCGTATTGGTAATGCTCAATTTAGCTTAGATGGAAAAACGTATAATCTTGAAAAGAATAATGGTGCGAATTCATTGCATAGCGGTAATCCCGGTTTTGATAAACGTGTTTGGCAAGTTAAGCCTCTCGTTTCCAAAGGCGAAACCGTTAAAGCTTCTCTTAAGTTAACCAGTCCAAATGGAGATCAAGGCTTTCCCGGAAAATTAGATGTAGAGGTGATCTACAGTCTTTCAGATCAAAATGAATTCCAGATTGAATATAAAGCCAAAACTGATCAACCTACGGTCGTTAATCTCACCAACCACAGTTATTTCAACCTGTCGGGCGCTGGCAATAACCCTTATGGCGTGCTCGATCATATTGTACAACTCAATGCAGACCGTATATTGGTAACCGACCAAAACTCCTTACCAACAGGTGAAATTGCTTCAGTTGCAGGTACGCCTTTTGACTTTCGGAAGCCTAAGGCCATTGTGAAAGATATTCGAGCGAATCATCAGCAATTGGCCTATGGGTATGGCTATGACCAAACTTGGGTAATTAATCAAAAGTCTCAAGGGAAACTTAATCTTGCAGCGATTGTGGTTGACCCAAAATCTAAACGGACCATGCAAGTCTTAACCACTGAACCAAGCGTCCAAATGTATACGGCGAATCATTTACTCGGAAATGTTGTTGGTGCAAACGGCGTACTCTATCGACAAGCAGATGCGCTAGCATTAGAAACACAGCATTTTCCAGATAGTCCGAACCAACCATCCTTCCCTTCTACACGTTTGAACCCAAATCAAACTTATAACAGTGTCACTGTATTTAAGTTTGGTGTTCAAAAATAGTATTGTGAATTGACACTATATTTATTTAAAAAAACTCTCAGCCGAATATGACTGAGAGTCTTTTCATTTATTTAACTTTTGTGTTGGGTAAAAATGCGGTGGCAAATCCAAGTAATGGCAACAATGAACATAAACCAAATACCCATTCAATGCCGTTAATATCAGCTAAATGCCCTAATCCTGCTGCGGCAATACCACTTACCCCAAACATAAGACCAAACATTAAACCTGCAATCATACCCACACGGCCCGGAACAGCTTCTTGTGCGTAAACCACCATTGCGGCAAAAGCAGACGACAACACCAAACCTGCAATAATTGAGAAAACTGTTGTCCAGAATAAGTTTGCATACGGCATCATTAATGCAAACGGCGCCATACCAATAAATGAAACCCAGATAACCGCTTTACGGCCAATTTTGTCTCCAATTGGGCCACCTGCAAATGTACCTAAAGCAACAGCAGCCAAGAATGCAAACAAATGCAATTGGGCGGTCTGGATGCTGATATGGAACTTTTGAATTAAGTAAAAGGTAAAGTAGTTACTAATGCTCGCAATGTAGGTAAATTTGGCAAACATCAACAAACTAATTGTGCCCAAGGCGATAATGAGCTTACGGCCATGCAATTTAGTATGTGCTTGGGTAGCACGCGCAACTACCTGACTTTTAGCATGACTCACGGTCCAACGGCTTACGCCAAATAAAACCCAAATTGCTAAAAGTGCAAATATCACCAAACCCGCAACTGCATGCTGCCCAAATGGAACAATTAATAACGCTGCTAATAATGGGCCAATCGCAGTACCTGTGTTTCCGCCCACTTGGAAAGTCGACTGAGCTGTACCGAAGCGCCCGCCCGATGCCATTCGTGCTACCCGTGAAGCTTCTGGATGAAAGGTTGCAGACCCTACCCCAATAAGCGCAGATGCACATAACAACACAGCAAAACTTGGTGAAAAGGCTAACAAGATAATGCCGCAGAATGTGACGACCATTCCGAGTGGAAGAAGATACGGTTTTGGATGTTTATCGGTATAAAGTCCAATCCAAGGCTGTAGCAAAGAACCTGTAATTTGATATACAAACGAAATCAGGCCAACCTCCGCAAAACTCAGCGAAAAGTTTGCTTTTAGCATTGGATAGATAGCTGGTAGCACCGCTTGAATTAAATCATTCAGTAAATGTGCGACTGCCACGGCGCCTACAATTTTAATAATCATTCCTTGAGGCTGATCATTTGCAACGGTATTGGCAAAACCATCTTTCAATTGTATTGAAGACGTCATACCTGAAAAACTCCAATATTTTTAAATGAGATGCTTATTGTAAATTGTCGCTTATAAAGTTATCTTCCAATAATTATCGTATAAGTGACAATTTCTAGGATAATTTATGTCCGATTCTCTTATTCAGTCCGATTTGTCTGAACTGGTGATTGGGCTATCTTCCGAGCATTCTTACCGAGAAATCACCCCTACCCATACGCATACACGTGCGCAGTTTTTATATGCATCTACTGGAACTATTCAGGTGTTTACACCGAATAATGTGTGGATTGTGCCACCCATGTGTGCGTTATGGATTCCAGCACATGTAGAGCACAGTGTGATTTCACTGAGTCACGTGAAGTTAAATACGGCATTGGTTGAAGTAAATGCAGCCGCTCTAATGGGACAACATTGCTTTATTATTCGGGTGAGTAACCTGTTGCATGAACTTTTAATACGTTTAAATGAAATTGAACGAGAGGAAACTCCAAATACAGCAACCTCTCAAGAGCTTTCCCGTTCTTTACAAATTTTGATTTTTGAAGAAATACATCGGGCCAATTTATTGCCTATCCAGATACCGTGGCCGAAAGACAAAAGACTCTTAAAAATTTGCCAAGAGTTATTACATATGCCTGATAGTTCAAAAGATTTAACAGATTGGGCTGATGATATTGGCACGAGTTCTAGAACTTTAATGCGTATGTTCCAGAAAGAAACCGGGCTGTCATATCGGGCATGGATACAGCAAATGCATATTGCACTTGCCTTGAGTAAAATCGCGAATGGTGAATCTATTTCTCAAATTTCAGAGTCACTGGGGTATACAAACCCCAGCGCGTTCAGTGCGATGTTTAAGCGACATCTAGGAAAAACACCTCAGCAATTTAGAAGTGCCGCGATGTCGCTATAAGTCTTTTTTTTTGCAGGGAGGTCATGCTTTTCGAGCAAATCATCGAAATCGTGATAAACATGAAGTTCTCTGTCTTTACCAGTTCTCGCATGATCTAGACGCTGTTCTGGATCGACTAAAACAAGTGTATGTCCATCATCAATTAAACGATCTAAGCCTTCTAAAAACATACGTTTACCCACATCGTGGATAAGTGAAATCTGGGTTAAATCAATGACGATTGTGCTTTGATCAATTGTCTCGTCTTGTAAAATACGCAATAACATTTCAGCTTCAGTAAACTTCAACACACCACGCAGCACATACACACTCAATGATGCATCTTTTCCAGTGCGATAATGGCTTTGTACAATGGTTTGTGCAGAAGGTGTTCCTTCCATGAGGTGTAACCCCATGTCACGAGATAATCGTTCTAAAATATCGATACCTCGAACACTATGACCATGCTCATCTAGTCGAGGTGAAAAAGCAGCCATACTGACCTGACCCGGTAGCACGCCCAAGATACCACCTGCTACACCACTTTTAGCAGGAATACCTACAGTTGAAAGCCAGTCACCCGCAGCATCATACATACCGCAGCTCATCATGACACTAAGTACTTGTTTAACCACAGATCGGTTTAATAAGCGCTTTCCAGTTTTAGGGTCGACTCCACCATTGGCAAGTACACTGCCCATGCGTACCAAATCTTTCACTGTAACCATAATCGCACATTGGCGAATGTACCCATTCACAATATCGACTGGGTCAGTTTCTAAAATCCCCACCGTTCGCAACATATAACCGATCGAAAGATTACGGTAGGCTGTTTTGACTTCCGAATCATAAACAGACTCATCAAAACTTAATTCGCGGCCTGCAAGCTCGCTCATAAAACGGCGTAGAATTTCTGCGCTATGCAAACCATGTTTGACCTGAATCAAGGAATGTACAGTAATTGCACCAGAGTTGATCATCGGATTTTTTGGTCGGCCATCTTTACCCAATGAAATTTCATTAAAGGCTTCCCCTGACGGCTCCACCCCTACTTTCGCGAGTACTGCATCAATGCCAAGTTGTTGCAAAACGTAGGCATATACAAAAGGTTTAGAAATCGATTGTATGGTGAACTCAACATCATCATCGCCGACCGAATAAATTTCCCCATCTACCGTAGACATTGCTAAAGCTAATCGATTTGGGTTTGCATTTGCCAACTCAGGAATATAATCGGCGAGATGACCGCTGTTATCGACGTCACAGGCTTCTATAACATTTGCCAAATAATCTGGGAGAGGGGTTTTCATGGTCAGTAACCTTAAATGAGGAGATTTACAACATCGCGTAAAATTTCAGCACAACCTGCTGATAATATTAAAATTATATCTTTTGTAATGATTTAAATATCACGCTATAAGTATTGTAATTCCTATAACTTCCCCATTTCAAGCTCATTATAGGTTTTTCAAAACTTTAAAGAGATGGTTAGCTTATTCTTTCTACAAACAAGATCCCATTTAAATGATCGACCTCGTGTTGAACAATACGAGCAGGAAAACCATGAAAAACGCTTTCAATCGTCTCACCCTGAAGTGTTAAGTATTTCACCTTAACCATTTCTGCGCGTTCAACTTGTCCACGTTCGTCTGGCACACTTAAGCAGCCTTCTTCACCTAAACAAACTTCGTTTGAGAACTCTAAAATTTCAGGATTTACCATAACCACAGCATCCATTTCAGGTGCATCCGGATAGCGTGGATTTGGTCGAGATGCCACAATAATGACGCGTTTAGAGATATAAACTTGCGGTGCTGCAATTCCCACCCCATTACGTTCAAGCATTGTTGCATGCATAGCGTCAGCAAGTTGATAAAGCCAATTACTGTTTAGCTCATTTGCCGAAACAGGAGCCGCAATCAATTTCAAAATATCTTCACCACGCTTCGCAACAGGTAAAACTACGCTCATCCTTTGAATCTCTCATTAAACTGGCTATGACAAGTTTTATTGTGTCGCTGAACAGGCCAAAAGAAAAGTCATTCCGACATCTGTTTTTGTTTCATCTAAAGCATTTTTTGTTTTAAAGCTTTTTTAGCTTACTAAGTAAAATCCACATATCCCTATAGAACAAATTTCCTCCATTTACTTTTATTTCACTTTTCCATTAATATCCTAACTTCAATTACAACAACTAAGTAAAAAATGGATCAAGAATTAACTTTGCAGGACGCGAACTACCTCACTAAAGAAGATAAACGAACTCTCGCCCTTTCTTCATTGGGTGGCGCTTTAGAGTTTTACGATTTTGTGATTTATGTATTTTACGCAAAAATCATTTCCGACCTCTTTTTTCCAAGCACGCTTAGTCCGTTTTGGGCCATGCTCAACACTTACGGCATTTTTGCAGCAGGTTACTTTTTCCGCCCTTTAGGTGGGGTTGTCATGGCCCATTTTGGTGACTTGGTCGGGCGTAAGAAGCTCTTTTCACTTTCAATTTTGCTGATGGCACTGCCTACCCTATTTATCGGGATATTGCCCACCTTTGAAAATATCGGATATTTGGCACCGCTACTTTTATTGCTTATGCGTGTGGTGCAAGGGATTGCGATTGGGGGTGAAATTCCAGCTGCATGGACCTTTGTATCGGAACATGTCCCTGAAAGAAAAATCGGACTGGCAAATGGGTTACTCACCGCTGGGCTTTCTTTAGGAATTTTACTGGGTGCACTGATGTCTTTATGGATTTCACTGAATTTTAGTGAAGGACAAATCCATGACTGGGCTTGGCGTATACCTTTTATTGCAGGTGGTATTTTTGGTCTAGTTGCACTTTATTTAAGAACGTATTTAAAAGAAACACCTGTATTTAAAGCCATGCAGGCACGTAAAGAAATTTCAAAAGAAATGCCTGTAAAACAAGTCTTAAAAACGCATAAAACAGCCGTTGCGATTGGCATGTTATTTACATGGTTTTTAACGGGTTGTGTGGTGGTGGTGATTTTAGCCATGCCAAATTTGTTGATTGGTTCATTTGGTTTTGATCGTGCACAGACTTTTGAAATGCAAAGTGCAGCCATTGTCATGCAAATGATTGGCTGTATTTTGGCAGGCTATTTTGCTGACCGTTTTGGCTGTGGCAAAGTCATGATGGCCGGTGCGCTTGCTGTGGCACTTACAGCAGCAGTTTTTTATAACAGTTTAGGTCATGCCGCACATTCAACCATTTTTGGTTTATATATGCTGTTGGGCCTATGCTCAGGTACTGTCGGTATGGTGTCGAGCAGTATGGTCAAAATGTTCCCCGCGCCTGTTCGCTTCTCTGGCATTTCGTTTTCTTATAATTTGTCTTATGCAATTGTGGGTGGTATGACGCTGCCTTTAGTGCATTGGCTCAGCCAATATAGTGATATTGGTGCGATGTATTATATTTTCGCGCTAACTATTTTGGCCTTTTTAACTGCCTTTGTGTTTTGGAATAAGTTTGAAAAAAACAGATATTAAACGCTTTAACTTATTAAATAAAAAACCACGCCGATTGCGTGGTTTTTTTAATGCTGCTTACTTTAGAAAGTAAACCCGATATTAAAGTTAATACGGTATAGCCACTTATCACTATTTGGTGAAGTGGCAGAGGTATACCCTGTTGAGTTGGTTGCCCCACCAATAATGTTGGAGTTTTTACCCCACGTATAGTCTGCCCAAACCATAAATGGCGAAGCAATAAACATCATGCCTGTAGTGTTCATTTGCGAGTCTGACCAATCATCACGTTTTTTATCGAGATAACTATAGTCATTATAAAACTTAATGGCTTTTAGTTTGCCCATATTGGTCACAGGTAACGTATAAGCAAGGTTTAAACTGGCAATCGTACCTTCTGAAGCAATGAAATAAGCAGGTGTAAAGCCATTATTGCCCATTAAAGTCATATCATTATTTACACCATCTGGGTTTTTAGCATCATATTGATAGTGAATGACAGAACTTTGTAAATTAAAGCGATTGTAGTTGTTTTCGGTATGCAAACCGACTGCATAATATTTGCCGTCTTTATCGGTCACTTTGTTATGTAACTGTGCAATCGCGCCAGAAACACCAAACTCCTGCTTACCAAAATCGGTTTCTAACTTGCGAACAATGCGGGTATTGATTTGATTGCGCTTTTCATTTTGATAGGCTTTTTGAGATGGAAATGCATTTCCTGCCAAATCATCATAAGTTGCACTCTCAGGTGAATAACGCAAGTTGGTCTCTAACATTTGCGGGTAGTAACCGAGTTTTACATCCCAATCTTTGTCGTGATAATTCCAGTTAAGTCCCGGCGCAATGTTATTTCCATACCCTAAAAAGAATGGAATGTGATAGGTCCAGCCATTTTGCGGATAGGGATAAATTGTAAAAGGTTTATAAACCAGACCTGCTTCAATGCTGTTATTGGCATTTAAGTTATAGCCAACGTATGCCTTTTCAATAGATGTTTTCTGCTGATCTTGAAATAGATAGCTGGCATTGATGTAAGCATCATCAAACTTACCTTTTAAATCGACTCTGAAAATATCAAAATAGAGCTTACCGAAACCGCGGTTTGGGCCTTCCCAATCTTCATAGCGCTGATTTAACCGAACCACCCCACCTAACTTTAATGAGTCGGTGCCGTCATCACTTTTCCATTCAAGCAATGAGTCTTTTGCAAATGCATTGACGCTTACCCCCAGCGTAAACGGTGCAATGAATGCCATGATCAATGAAGTCTTTTTCATCTCTACATCCTTGATTGAGTTCCAGCGTCCTGCTGGAACTTTATTTGTTTTACCTGTAAAACTTCGTTTTTATTGTTTTTTAGACAAAAAAATTTATCTAAAAAAAGGATGGCTTAGCAGCTCCCATCGCATATGTACTAAACCATCCAAACTGGTTAATACAGTTTCTTTTGCGGTGGACCCGCAAAGTTTAATGGTCCAATCGAGTTCATATCGAGCTCAATCACGGTTGGCCCTTCAAAAGCGATAGCCTCTTGAATAACCGTTTTAAACTCTTCTGCACTACCCACTTTCCAGCTTTTCACACCCATTGATTCGCCAAGAAGTTTATAGTCTGGAGTATGCAGTTCATTGAAATACTGGCGACCACCGAAGTAGTTATTTTGAATGCCACGCATTACGCCATAACCACCGTCATTCATAATCATTAAGACCATATTGGTGTTTTCTTGCACCATAGTTGCAATTTCACCAATACCAAGCATTAAGCCGCCATCGCCGACTAAACCAATTACTTTTTTGTCAGGGTTAGCAACCGAAGCACCAATTGCTGTTGCAAGGCCTAAACCAATTGCACCCGCGAGTGAGTGGATGTTTTGGTTTGGTGCTTGTACAGGGAATAAACGACTGCCCCATGTACTACCCGACATGGTGATGTCACGTACAAAAATGCCGTCTTGAGGTAAAGCTGCACGTAAGTGATCACAAATTAATGCGTACTGATCGATTTGCTTGCGCAGTGCATCAATGGCAGCTTGTTTAGCCGCCACTACAGCAGCATCGTAATCGGCATCAACTTTTGAAGTACCTTGAAGTTGTTCTAACACACGTGTTAAGACATCTTTGGCATCGCCACAAATGAAGTTGCGGATTTTGTAATTACGTTGCTGAGCCACTGGGTTGGCATCTACCTGAATAATGTTTTCAGGGAATTCAACCGAATAAGTTTTGGTTTCATTACTACGTAAACGAGAACCCACCACAACCATTAAGTCAGCATCTTTTAATAATTGCTCAACACCTGCCGAATTATGGAAAGCACCTAAACTACGTGGATGATCATCTGGCAACACCCCACGAGCATGAGTCGATGAAACAACCGGAATACCTAAATCTGCAATTGCTTTAACTTCTGCAACGCTATTTAAAGTTCCACCGCCAATCCAGAAAATCGGACGTTTTGCTTTTTTGATTTCGCTTACAAGAAGATCAATTTCAGCTTGCTCTGCCTGTGGCAACTCAAGTGCTTTCACTGGCCCAAGATTAAGTGGCAAATCAATCTCTGCTGCTTGTACATCAATGGGTAGCTCAACACTTACCGGTCCCATTGGAACAGTGGTTGCGACACGGATGGCTTCACGAATCACACCAACAGCATTGTCTGGGCTGGTAATACGGAACGCCGCTTTGCTTGATGCACGTAAGAATGTAAGTTGGTCTTTAGTTTCATGAATGAAGCTTGCATCACGGTCGAGATATTCACGCTCAACCTGACCAGTTAAATGCAATACAGGGCTACCTGCATTCATTGCTTCAATCAGTGACCCCACTGCATTACCTGCACCAGCACCCGTACTGGTCAGCGCTACACCTAGACCTTTAAAGCGTGAGTGTGCATCTGCCATAGTGACCGCACCAGCTTCACCACGGGCTGCGACAAAGCGCATTTTTTCACGGCGCCCTACCGCATCGGCAATAGGTAAATTGTGGATGGAAATAACACCATAAATACTATCAACTTGGTGCGCTTCTAAAACTCTTGCGATTGCTTCGCCTACATTTACACGTTCAGTCATGTCTGTTCCTCAAAATTTGTTTTCAGTCCTTGAATTTATTAATCGCACCAAGGGTTAGGCTGTTCATTCAGCCCCATATAAATACTCTTTTGTTGCATGTACGATAAAATGCCCAAACGGCCTTTTTCGCGCCCAATCCCACTGTCTTTAAAGCCACCAAACGGCGCACTAATCGAGAATTTTTTGTAGGTATTAATCCATACCGTTCCCACTTCTAATGCACGTGCAATACGCCAAGCTTTACGATAGCTTTCAGTCCAGATACCTGCGGCAAGTCCAAAACAACTGTCATTGGCTTGGGCAATTAAATCTTGCTCATTGTCATATTTCATAACGACTAAAACAGGACCAAAAATTTCTTCCTGACAGGTTTGAGCACTGTTATTTAAGCCCGTGATAATGGTTGGTAAGTAATAGCTTCCTTTGGCATAGTCACCAGTGGTAAGTGCCTCACCACCAATCAGAACCTGACCACCTTCGCTTTTAGCAAGTTGCACATAGCGATCAACTGACTGCAAATGTTTGTCATTGACCAGTGGACCTAAATGCACACCAGCTTGTTCCGGATGGCCAACACGTAAGCCTTTGGTAATTTCAACTAAACGCGTTAAAAACTGATCGTAAAGACTGCTATGAATAAACAAGCGAGAACCTGCGATACACGCTTGGCCTGCCGAGCTAAAAATTCCGTACGCCACACCTTTAGCAGCCAATTCAACGTCTGCATCCGGCAAAACGATGGTTGGTGACTTACCACCCAACTCAAGTGAAGTGGTAATCAGTTTGTCAGCGGCAATGTGTGCCAAATGACGACCCGTGGTTGTCCCACCTGTAAAAGAAATTTTGCGAACCAATGGATGTTGAGCAATTGCGTCACCAATGATAGAACCACGCCCCACTAACACACTGAGTAAGCCTTTTGGTAAACCAGCCTCTTCAAAAATTTTGGCAAGCTCTAAAGCAATGAGTGAAGTTGCTTCTGCTGGTTTTAACACCACGGCATTTCCTGCTGCCAAAGCTGGAGCAAGCTTTTGAACTTCACTCGCAATTGGAGAGTTCCAAGGCGTAATGGCTGCCACAACGCCTACAGGTTCATGCACACTCATGGTCATAAAGTCTGGAGCACGCTGAGTAGTTAACTCATCATTTAGCGTTTCACATGCCGCAGCAACATAACGTGCGGTTGCCGCCGCGCTCATCACCAAACCACGAGTTTCGGTTAAAGGCTTCCCATTATCGCGGGTTTGCAGATTTGATAATTCATCTACACGCGCTTCAATAATGTCTGCAACTTTATAGAGAATACGTGCACGCTCATGCGGCAAGCTGTTTCTCCAGCTGGGTTGACGCCAAGCCTGATTCGCTTTTTCAATTGCTTCATTTACATCTTCAAGCGTTGCTGTTGAAAGCTCAGCGTTTACCGACTGATCTGCCGGAAACAGGCTTTGAATGACTGCACCACGGCCTAAACGCCATTCACCTGCAATATAAATTTCCTTTGCCATGATCAAATCCTTCTTAAATCTGTATTGCTTCTACACTATTGCGACAAGCACGAATCACGCTAAGCGCAGCCAAAGTTGATGTTTTCGGGTTACTTGGCAATGGCACACCCACCAGTTCAATAGTCATTTGTCCAAAGCCACCTTCTGCCACAATGGTGTGTTTGTTTTTGTTGATGGTTGGATCAACAGTTAACTCAACCATGGTTTCATCCATTCCAAGCCCTGCAAGCGCAATGGTTGCTGCAACGTTGGCATTGGCCGGAAATTTCATGGCAGCTTCACGGGCAGTTCCTGTAAAAAAGACCGTAGGTTCTGAAACGTGATCTAAATCGACCAATTGTTCTGCATAACTGCCCTTCCAACTTTTTGGACTTTTACAGCCTTTGTAAGTGACTTTTTGCAAACCACCTTCTTTAGCCGCAGAAATACCGTCAATGCCTGCGATAGCCCCTGCAAGCAAATGCAAATGTGCATCATTTTTTTCGGCAGTTTGCTTAAGCTGAATTAAAAACTCGTTATCAGCCAAAGTACCCACCGAAATCAGACCAATAGTCCAGCCTTTCGCTAAAACTTTTTGAGCATGCTCTTTCACTGCTGCTTGACCTGCCACTTCAATGACATAGTCTGGCGTACCATCACACTCCTCAATATCTGAAATCACCTGAATGTCAGACGAGACTTGTGATTGAACTTTCTCAATGCTGCGAGATGGCACGACAATCCATTTGAGTTGCAGATCTTGGGGTAAATGGGCATACACTTCTGCTGCCATTGCGCCAAAACCAATCATCATCAACTTTTTCATGACAGCACCTGATATTTATAAATGTTTGTTAAAACCACCTGAGACATCTATTGCCGAACCTGTGGTGTAAGATGCCAATGGTGATGCCAAGAAAACTAAAGCACGTGCAGGCTCTTCTGGACGGCCTAAACGCTGCATGGGAATACCACGGTTTTTTGCGATATTGCCTGTCCACTCTTCCCATGAGAGATTCAAATCTGAACGAGTTTCATAACGACGTTTCCACTGCGCAGACTCAACCATACCGAGTAAAATCGAGTTCACACGAACGCCATATTGAGTAAACTCATGCGCCAATGAATGGGTTAAATTCAACAGTGCAGCGCGTGCAGATGAAGTCGCAATCATGTGTGGTTCTGGTTGCAATGCCAGTAACGAGTTCACATTGGTAATTGAGGCATTTGCCGACTGTTTTAAGTCATCTAGAAAAGCCCGTACCGGATGTAAAACACTGAAATATTTCAGCTCAATTTCTTTCATCCAGTCTTCATCTTGCGTATTTTCAAAATTTGAAACACGGCCTTGCCCAGCATTGTTAATGAGCATGTCCACATTGCCCAAATTGAGTTTGACCTCTTTGGCAAATTGCTGAACTTCTTCTTTTTTCAACACATTACATGCTTTGGTAAAAATATTGGCATGTGGAAATTTTTCTAAAATATAGCGCTTAGAAGCATTTAAACGTTCTTCATCGCGACCACACCACGCAACTTTTGCACCCTCTGCAACCAGTATTTCAACAGCAGCCAGCCCAATCCCAGATGAGCCACCGGTAACAACTGCAACTTTTCCTTCAACTTGGAAGCTCATAATCCTTAATCTCTCTTACGATTGTTCCTGAATCGTCAACATAATTTGGTTAAATGCTTGCGGTTGGTCGACATAACTTAAATGTCCTGCATCTTCTATGACGAAGCGCTGTTCCAACTGCAATTCCTGAGCAAGCTCTTGTATACCTAACGCAGGAGTGATTTGATCTTGCTGCCCTGCAATCACTGTGCATGGGACTTTTAAATCGGTTAAGTAATTACGTATTTCGTCATATGCCAATAAGTACGATGCATGTGTGAAACCCTGTAGGGTCAACTGTTGCATCACTTCTGAAACTAAAGCTAAGGCTTGTGGCTCTTGTTTATAAATCAAATGAGGTCCACGGCTTTGGGCCATACCTTTAGCGCCGAGTTCTTTCAACATTTTTGGTCTTTTTTCAAAAACCTGAATTTGTGTTTGTTCATCGTGACGTTGGTAGCCTTGAGCTAAGTTAGCAACAACTAAGTGTTCCACTCGCTCTGGGTAAAGTGCAGCAAATGCACTCGCCTGTAAGGCGCCTAATGAGTGTCCGACCACAATCGCTTTTTCAATTTTTAAAACATCGAATAACGCTGCCAAACGCTTTGCGTAGTCGGTTGCATTCGGTTGATCCGTTAAAAGTTCATCTGATTTGCCATAGCCCGGTGCGTCCCAGGCAATGACATGAAAATGATGAGACAGCACTTCAAGTTGGTTTACCCATGAAGCAGAACCTGAACTAATGCCATGCAACAGCACAAGGTATTCGCCCTGACCAGCTTCCCGATAGGCTTGCTGCTGGCCTTGAACATTGACCGTTTTCACCGGAAATTCTGCTAACTTTTCAATGAGTGTCATCATTTTCAATTCTTTCCCTTCATTCACTTCATCAAACAATTAACGTTTGATTTGAGACAATGGATGCTCTGGTGGATAATTAGGAATGGTTGGTTTACCTGTTCCCAACATCACGCACATCAAGGCATCTTCTTGACCTGGGTTAAACAAACCACGGTAGATCCCCGGTGGAATTGAAATCAGGTCACGCTCTTTTAAACGGGTCTGGAATTTCTCGCCGTTGTGCTCAATAAACAAATCAATTTCGCCGCGGAGCATAAAGAAAACTTCTTCAACGTCGTGGTGAATGTGCAAAGGACCTTCACACTGTGGTGGTAGCACCATAGTCGAAAACGTAAAGTTCTCGGCAGGTACAGTGTTGCTGTCATTTGCAACACCAGTTGCACCCGTACCCATATAACGCATTTGAGCACGACGATATTTCGGGTCGTAATCGGCTTGGAACTTCAAAGCCTCAAAGTCATATTTACGAGTCTCAAAGCGAGCAATACGTGTGTTTAACCAATCTTCTAAAGAAGCGCCTTCTGGCTGTTTCCACGATTCGAATTGTTGTGTAGTCATTTTTTAAACTCCTATACAGTGAATTAATAACGTTTTAAAAGAGGAACCAAGAACAACGACCCAATGACAGCGACTGCAGCCAAGAAGGTAATTCCCAAATTAAAACTATGTGTTTGCATCACGATGTAACCGATAAGAACAGGTGCAATTGCACTTGCAAAATTGCCTAAACCGTTAAATATTCCACCCGCTGTCGCACCTACATTTGAGGTGGTTACTCGGGCAAGCAGAGCAAATACCGCAGCTACTCCAAAGCCCCACGCCATTGCACTTAAAGACATGGCAGCAATAATCAATAATGGCTGGGTCATAATGACCATCACATACATGAAGATGCCCGCGAGTAATAAACCGCTAAATACCTGAATAGCGCGGCGGCCTAACTTGTCAGATAAAAACGCACCCACCACTTCGCCAATTAACATGGCGATGAATGGAAAGCTTGAATACATCCCAAACTCTTTGAGATTGAATCCTTTGTCTTGCATAAGATAAGAAGGAACCCAACTGTTTAAGCCCCACAAATAAGTCATCAATGCAATGTTAAAGAGGCAAACCAACCAGAATGCGCTGTTGCTGAGCAGCAATTTAGTATTGGCAATGTGACCCTTGAAGTTGGTGCGTTTACTCTCGCCCTCAATTTCGACAGTTTTCTTGAGCTGTAAGTTACGTAAACCAAAAACAATGCTAAAAATAGCGATCAGTGTTAAACCAGCCATCACAAAAAAAGTGGTGTGCCAGTCGTGATGAGCTAAAACATTTGCAGTGATCGGGAAACCAAGGAATGCACCAATCGGTGTACCCAGTAAGAACATGGTTGAGGCACGTGCCTGCTGACGGTCTGTGTAAGTCTGCTTAACAATGGTGTATGCCAAAGCAAATAGCGGACCTTCTGCCAAACCAAGTAAAACCCGTAAAATCAACATGCCTGAGTAGCTGGTGGTAAAGCCCATGCAAAGCATGAGTAAACCCCAAGAAGTCACACTCCAGAACAGCATTTTCTTTGGGTTAAAAATGTCGCCTAAAAAGCTTAGAAAGACTGATGAAAACCCATAAGCAAGTAAAAAGCTTGTCATGAGCCATCCGAGCTTGGCTTTATCTTCAGCAATTCCCATCGAGCTTTGAAAATGTGGGTCTGAAAATAAAACCGCAATACTGATCTTGTCGAAAAAGGCCAGTACCACACACACCATAAGGACAAAAGCAGGCACCCAATGCTTTAATCCACTTTTTTCTTCATTACTCATGTGTCATTCCTTCGATTTGGTAATGAGAACCAGATTTAATGTTTACGGTTTTAACTTCATGACATTAAATTCAGCATCTGCTAATAATTTTGGATCTAAAACGGTGTTGGCTTGCATCCAACGCTTTGCTAGTTTGATCAATTTAGAGTCATTAATGGCTATCATATTCAGCAAGCGATTTTCATGGTCCAGATATAAATAGCTCACCTGATCTTCACCGCCTTGGCGAATCACCATTTCTTTGGTTTTTTCAGGTTGATACGTTCCTAAAATCTGGATATTAAAGTGGTATTGATCAGACCAGAGCCAAGGAATATCGGTATATTCAGTTTCAATTCCGAGCATTGATTTCGCAGCTGCAATCGCCTGATTTTGTGCATTTGCCCAAGACTGAATGCAATAACCCAAGCCCGGATGAATCGCGACATCACCTGCGGCATAAATGTCTTGATCTGAGGTCTGTCCAAAACAATTCACCACAATGCCATCTTTCACATCGAGCCCAGCATGCACGCCTAACTCTTTAGCAATTTCGGCACCTGCACCCACTACGACACAATCAAATAACTGGCTATGTTGAGGATGGTTCACCACTTCAACTTTTTGATCTGGTGCTTCCACCAAATGAAGGCTCTTGCTGTCTAAATGAATTTTTGTACCTTGGGTCTCATGCATATTTTTTAAAAATGCAGAAACTTCCGGACTCACACTTCTTGCACACAAACGGTCGCCATATTCAAAAATATGAACCTCTTTGCCTTGCTTACGTGCGGTTGCAGCGATTTCCAAACCAATCCAGCCGCCGCCAATCACAGCCACATTTTTTGCATTCTTTAAAATTTCAGCCAGACGTTCACAGTCATGTACATTGCGTAAAGTCACAACATTAGGAATGAACTGCCATGTATTAACGGGTACACGTGTACGACTTCCAGTTGCGATCAGCAATTTGTCATACGGCAAAATCTGACCACTTTCTAAATGAACCTGCTTTTGCTCGCGATCGACTTTTGTTGCAATTTCCGGTTTGTGCCATTGAATGTTGAACTCTTGGACCTGTTCTGGAGAGAACAGATTTAAACTTTCATACGTTGCTTCTTTTGAAAGTACTTGCTTAGACAGTGGCGGACGCTCATAAAACACCTGATCTTCATTTGAGACCACATGAATTTCCCCCACATATCCATTTTGACGTAAGGTACTAACTGCCCAACCTGCAGCCTGCCCCGCCCCTACAATTACAATCTTTTCCATAGCCTTTCTTCCTTGTAAAGCAATGCCTGTTACACAGGCTTTACCTGACGGCGGGTTTTGTCATCAAGACCACCTTCAATCGCCCACTCGGTGAAAAGCTCTAGACGATGTTCTTCTACACGTGGCTGCCATTCTTCAGTCAAATAATCATCGTTGGTGTAATATTCAAATGCACCACCCAATGGTGAGTTGACGTACCAGAAATAAGCAGAAGAAATTGGATGACGTCCCGGTCCAATAAAGGTTGACCACTCTGAACGGTTCATATGTAAGCCGCCTCCAATCACCTCATGAATATCACGAACAACAAACGCAACGTGATTTAGACCCGCTGGTTTATTTGGAACGCTAAGTAAGAATAAATCGTGGTGATAACCTTCACCGCGGCAACGTAAGAATGCACCGCGATTTTTGTAAGCATCAGATAAGTGGAAGCCTACTTTTTCAATATAGAAGTTTTCAGTAGTTGCCAAATCCGGTGTGAAAAACACCACATGTCCAATCGCAACAGGTTGACCTTTTTCATAAACAGGACTTGCTGCATTAACACGCTGAATATTGCCGTATTGGTTAATACCTTCCGTTTTAAGTTCAGGTACTTCCTTAACAAAACTTTGTTCAAAACGAATGGTCATGCCATTTGGGTCAAGACACTGAACTGTATTTTCAGTACGTTTAAAACCGTCTACATCGGCCAAACGAGCTGCCAAGTCTTCAAGGTCTTGAAGACTATCAACACCCCAAGTGACTTCACGTAAAGTTGAACCTTGCTCAATAGCAGGCGGCAAACGGTTATCATCACAATTAAATAGATAAATCTTGCTGCCGTTTTGAGTCTGGTATAAATCTGCACCTTCAATATCAGAAGTACTTTGGCTTAAACCAAAATCTGCCAAAAATTTGTTTGAAGCGGCTCTATCTTCAACTCCAAACTTTAAAATCTCGATCCCTGTAATCATTTGACTACTCCTTAGTTAAAGACAAAACCGCCATTGACCGGAATATTTTGACCTGTCACAAAAGAGGACAAATCCGACAGTAGATACAATGCTGTTCCATTTAAATCTTGTGGAAGTTGCTGGCGTTGAATCGCTCTTCCGTTGACATATAAATCATGACGTTCCTGTGGCACATACTCGGTTGCTTCAACCAGAGTCAGCCCCGGAGACAAAGTATTGACACAGATATTGAACTGACCCAACTCTCTTGCCATTGAACGTGTCATGGCAACAATTGCACCTTTACTTGCAACATAAGCCATCAGGTTCGGTGCGCCCCAAAGTGCTGTATCTGACGCAACATTAATAATCTTACCGGCAGCCGATTGTTTTAAATGTGGAATACAGGCTTTTGTAATTAACCATGTACCTTTCACATTAATATTCATGACCCGATCCCAAAGTTCAGGATCGTAATCAATCATATTTTTTCCACCGACATTGGTCGCAAGCGCTGCGCAGTTCACAAGACCATCCAAACCATTTAACAGTTCAACGCTTTTTACGACAGCATTTTCAATAGAGTCTGCATTGGCAAGGTCAATAGTGACTGCATGGACCTTGAGTCCTTGTTTTTGTAAGGCTTGCGCTTCTTGTTGCACGAGGTCAGATAAAATATCTGCCATTACAACTTCAGCACCAGCCTCAGCAATGGCTTGAGCGAAATCTCGCCCTAAACCACGTGCAGCACCAGTCACTAAAACTTTTTTGCCTTGCAACAACGCTACATTAGCCATGAGCTTCTTCCTGCATCTCGATACGGTTTGATGCATTTAGTGCAGCAATTTTCTTTAATTGCTTCTCAGCTTCTTTCTTCATTAAACGGCGTAAACGTGCAAGCCCAACGTCGTGTTGATATAAGAATTCTCTTGCACGTGCATTTGGCGCAAGGTTTTCTAAAATAATGCGGTCTTGTTCCAATACATCCCAATGCAATTGTTCTAAATGATTGCGATATAAGAAGCGCCATACATTACGTTGCCAACCACTCACCTTACGGCAGCGCCAGAAAAATACACGGGTATTGTTGGCATCAATTGGCGTTGCGTAACCCACAATCCAGAATTCACCACCCGGACCAAACTGTTTACGGTAAGGAATTGAAAGGCGTAACCAACTTGCACCAGTCGAACCATATTCAACCCAGTCAAAGTTCACACCTGTTTGGCCTTCTTTTTCAAAAACAAAACCATTTTCAGTTGTGCGGTGTTTCATCTCTGCGGTACGTTCACCTTCTGCCATTGAGTGTGAAGTACAGTGCAAATATGTACCGTGCATTGGGTCCATCACGTTATCAATGGCATATTGATGGTTTACTTTCCAGTCTGCTTGGCAAAGGAATGAACTCCACTCTTCGCTTGCCAGTTGTTCTGGGAACTCAAGCGGTGCGGGTTGTTCATTTGCATCAATCCCAAACCAGATGAAGATTGCACCATGCTGTTCAATGACCGGATAGCTCTTTAAACACTTGGTTCCAGTCATTGGGCATTCATGAACGGCTGGTACATCGGCAACCACACCATCAGCACGAACTTCAACACCGTGATACCAGCAAGCAACTCGATCACCCAAGTTCCAGCCGAGTGAAAGACGAGCACCGCGGTGTGGACAGCGATCTTCAAGCGCATGAATCTGACCTTCGGCATCACGCCAAACCACAATGTTTTCACCTAAACGGGTAATCCCAACCGGATTAGCAGCGACTTCCCAACTTGCTAAAACCGGATGCCATTGGTCACGTAAACCAAGTTCTAAATATTCTTCAGCGCTTTGTGAAGTTGATACGATTGCGTTCATTTTATTCTTCCCTGAATCAATAACCTAAACGTTGCATTTCTTCTGTAAAGCTCTCAGAAGTCCATTCATCACCAGATTCACAACGGAAACCTTGCTGATTAAGTGCAGAAACAACCTCATCTAATTCTGTTGCGCCTGCAGAAAATGCCTGAATCAAGTTCTTTACAAAGTCTTGTTCGTAGAGAGTCGGTTCTTTATAACGTGTTTGCCAAACCAACAATTCAGATTGACCTGGAACTTGAATATTGTTGATACCTGCTTCGGTTGCCGGCGTTGCATGAATCCAGCTTGCCAACTTTTCATTAAATGTCTTCATTGTTCTGCTTCCTTGTACATGTGAGGACTAGAGTTGAATTTGAATATCCTGTCCTTCAACACGAACTGGGTACGTACATAGGTTTCTACACCCGGGTCCACTTTTTAGCTCACCTGTCTGAATGTCAAAAATTGCTTCGTGCAATGGACATTCCACAGTTTGATCTTCAATAAATCCTTCCGTTAATAAGGCATACGCATGAGGGCAAACATTTTCGATAGCGAAGTAATTTTCATCGACAAAAAAAACACCAATTTTTTTCCCTTCAACTTCGACGGCTTTCGGCTCATCTTCGCTAACGTCACCCTGCTGACAAACTGAGATCCAACTCATACCTTGCGTCCTCATTTTGTTTTATATACAAAACATAATTTGATTTTCAAAACACAAGCTAAGCATAATCCTCTTGGTTATTTTTTGTCAAAGTAAAAATAATTATTTAAATCAATTAACTAATAAATTTTAAATAATTTGTTACGTTTAAGAATAGAAACATTGTTTTAAATATAAAAATTGTTTTATGTAATCTTTATAATTACAATTGTTCTAAAATAAAGCATAATGCCCTAATTCGAACCCTGTTTTATTTATAGGAAAACAACACGAATGAGCCTAGAGATTGAAGAAGATTCTCAAGAATCAGAAACAACAAAAAATGATGATCGGTATTTAGTACCAGGGCTTGTGCGTGGTTTAGCCATCTTGCAAGCTTTTAATCAACAAGCACAAGAAATGACGATTACAGAAATTGCCGAAATTTTGGAAGTGAACCGTTCTAGTGCATTTCGTCTGATCTACACACTTGAAGCTTGCGGTTACTTAAGGAAAGCTTCACAAAAAACGTATGCTCTCGATTCAAAAGTCATGGAGCTTGGTTTTAACAGTTTATCTAAACTTTCATTACTCGATTTATCGACGCCCTTAATGAAAGAACTACGCGACCAGACCAAACTGGCAGTACATCTGACCGTTTTAGAAGGTACACACATTGTTTTTGTAAATAACGTTCAATCTATGGGAACGTTTACCAGCAATATTAGTTTAGGTACTCGCTGGCCTGCCCATGCAACCGTCATTGGTCAAATGTTATTGTCAGATTTACCAGAGGCAGAAGTACGACAACGTTACCGTAATTTCAATGAGTGGGATAGTTACTCAGAACTGACCCCAACCAGTTTGAAAGCACTCTTACAAAAGTTGAGTTATGTAAAAACTCAAAAATCGATGGTGAGCTGGGGTCATTACAACCACGATATGGCTGCTTGTGCTGCCCCTATTTTCAAACAATCAAATGGAAAAATGGTGGCGGTTCTTTCGGTGAGCTGCCCAATTACCACTTATGATGAAAAGACCTTTAAAGAAGATATTGCCGCTCTGGTCATCGCAACGGCAGATAAAATTTCAAAATTTATCTATTAAAAAAAGCGACGTTAAGTCGCTTTTTTTGTGCTTTTATTTCATCAATTAAAAACTACTTTAAAAACTTCACCATTCATATCCTGAAAACTCAGTAGCAAATGATTTTCTTTAATATCAAACTTTAAATACTGCTGTTTAAACTGTATTACGGCATAAAACTCTTCAGCACCATCATCTAAACCAGTCGCAGAGACCTGTGTGCCTTGTGGAAAATCCTTGAGCCATGCAGCCTTATAAAAATCTGACACTGAATTAAAATCTATATATTTTGTGGGTTCGGCCATAATTTTTTGGGCCATCGCATCAAACTGTTGCTGTTTATATATGACTAAATTCAGGATCATGGCTATTCTTAAAGGTTAATCATTAACAGTCATCAATAGAGTACGTATAGTAATGTAGTTTTCCATTACGGAAATGAAAGTGCAAGCCATCATTACTACCTTCCCAAGGAAATATAGAGTAAGTATGATTTTCAGATATAACTATTTGTTTACCAAAAAACTTTTTAAAATCATTCTCGGTAGTTAAATGATTAAATAATCGAGAACCATACTTTAGACCATTTTGCTGGCTTACATATACCTTATCTAAAGATCCCGTAGAGAGTATCACTCCATCTTCATATACCCATTGATCTGGAAAATAACCACCATTGCATTCATCAGCCTCACCTTTAATAACCTGCTTTGGCTTTTTCAAATTATTTAAAGGAATATCAAAACTGTTCAATACTTTACCATGCCATAATGGTTTAATATTTACTTGCGCATAAGAGGTAGTTGCTACTAAAAAGCCAATACAAAATAAAAATATATGAGTTAAATTTTTCATAAAAATCCAGAAATTAATGATTTAAAAGTTTTGTGCCTCACTCTTATTTATGATCAAACCTTTTTGTTTGTCTTTCATAATGATTAAAGGAGATCCAACTTTTTTAGTTTTGGTATTATCCAAATATTTTTTCTTCTGTAAATAAATCTGTCTGTCTTTAATAAAACTATCTATGGAAGTTTCATCATCCGTATAGTAAGAAATATCTTGTGTATAAATATTTGACCAGTCCGCTATCCAAAAAATAATAAAATTTCCACCACGCTCCTGATAATTGTCTATTGCAAAGGTTTCAGAATCAATTTTATGTATAGTCTGACCTGCTATTGAGGATATATCCTGAGTTTGCGCTTTAAAATAATAGGTTTTATTTTTATCTAAATTGATAGCAAATACGTTATAGCCTAGCGCATCAGCTATATCAGGCTTAAAGCAAGAATAGCTTTGTATTTTTACCTGTGCCGTCTGTATAGCTAATTTATTATTTTCAACAGCTTCATCTTTCTGACATGAATCCGGTAATTTACTAAGCTGCTTTAAAGGAACAGCGTTAATCTGAGCATTTGCATAACCAGAACAAAGAAATAAACAAAATAAAAGTTTTTTTAAAGTATGAGTCATCAAATAATTTCCAAACAGGATTATTGTTTTAATATTTTCTCATACATTAAATAGTTTTTTTTAAATCTATATGATCAACCTGCTTTCTTTTCACCTTTTCCCATTGATACCAACCATAAGCTGCCATTAAGACAAAGGCTGCATATAAGGCAGAAGTTAAAAATAGATCTTTATAAATAAACATTCCCACATAAATAATGTCGACAAATACCCAAAGTATCCATGTCGCAATATGCTTTCGGCTGGTCCAGTAAGTGGCAAGCAAACTAAATGCGGCAAGCTGTGAGTCGAGCATAGGCACCGCTGCATCGGTAAAATTTTTAAGTATCAGACCAAAGAGCAAGCCACCTACCGCGGCAATGACCATTTGAAAAATTGCAACTTTACGAGCTATTGGTTCTATACGAATGTCATGATCTTGCTGCTTTCCTTTGAGCCAATAGTAAAAGCCATAAAAATTTACAGCCATAAAAAAGAACTGCAAAATCGTTTCACCATAAAGCTTAAATTCGTAAAACAAATAAGCGTATAAAACAAAGGCGAAGAAATTAAACAGCCAGCACCACATATTACGGATTACCGTTAATCCGACTCCAATGAGGCTAATTAAGACTGCAAAAATTTCTAGAGGTGACATAAGAGAAGCTGCTTATTGAGATCAATTTAACAGCGTATTATGAGAAAAATATGAGACTAAGCAAACTGCTAATTTAAATAAATCATGAAAATTGACATTATCTTAGGATCTGTCTTTTCGTATGAAATTGATTTACTTCAATACATAGACAAAAGAAATACTGATCAAGTCACTAACAATTTCTATTTGCTAGTTTTTAAATGATTGTTTAAAAGATAATGAGAGACAAATAAAAGAGCTTGAAAATATGTCAAATCAAGAAGGAAAAGTCAGCCGTGAAACTCGCGGACATATTTTTTTAATTGGCTTAGATCGCGCAGCAAAACGTAATGCCTTTGATAGTCACATGATTAAAGACTTATCACTAGCGCTCACCGAATATGAAAATAATGACGCCCTGCGCTGTGCGATTGTTTTTGCTCACGGTGACCATTTTACAGCTGGCTTAGATTTGGTTGAGTTACAACCTAAGCTTGCTACAGGTGTTTTTGATTTTAGTGAAAATGAAATTAACCCGTGGGGCACAGTAGGCCGAAAACTGAGTAAACCTTTGATTGTGGCAGTACAGGGTTATTGCTATACCGCTGGCATAGAACTATTTCTTAACGCAGATATTGCGATTGCAAGTGAAAATACTCAGTTTGCTCAAATGGAGGTTCAACGTGGTATCTTACCTTTTGGGGGAGCAACTGCACGTTTCACTCAAGCCGCGGGTTGGGCCAAAGCCATGCGCTATTTGCTTACAGGTGACTCTTTTGATGCCAAAGCAGCCTTGGATATGAACCTGATTACAGAAGTTTGCCTAGAAGGTACGGAGCTTAACCGTGCCATAGAACTCGCTGAACATATTACTCAAGCAGCGCCCCTTGCCGTAAAAGCCACTCTTGCCTCTGCACGTGAAGCTATTAATGAAGGTTACGAGGTTGCTTTTCATCAATTGCAAAATCATCTACAACCTTTACTGACCACACAAGATGTTCAAGAGGGTGTTTTCGCTATGCTACAAAAAAGACCGCCTGTTTTTAAAGGTAAATAAAATCGATTTAAACACTAGGCTTCGGGGTCTAAAATTTATGACTCACTAAGAGTAAATATGCAAAAAAGAAAGCCCACATGAAGTGGGCTTTCTTTTATTTATTAGATTTATTCAACTCTAACGATTTTACCAAATTCATCATGGTGAACGACCGTAATTTTTTGGCTACGGCCCTGTTCAATTTCTTGTTCTGGCAAATCAAAGTAACGTGCATAATCATCTGTCTGTTTCATGTTAAGTGCACTCCCTCCAACACGGCGTTCAGGCAACACATGACTCCAGAGCAGCAAGCCAATTGCACAAGCAATCAGAGCAGTAATGCCATGTTCAATTCCTACACCAAAAGCACTAAACAAACGATGTACTAAATGAGTTTTTTGGAGCTCTGCCAATACCCAAATAAATACAAACGGACGCCACAACAACAACCAACCGCCCCACATCATGGCTGTGCTTGTTGTAGAAACATAGCGTTTGTGCCATGGTAGTTGACGACGTAAATCAATAATCAACGAATTTGTCTTCATTTCTCTTTACCTAACGAAGTGCTGCGGTTTTCCCCAGACATCAATACAGCACGATCTTTAAAATCTCATGACTCTTGCATTTCATCTAACGAATGCCCCGATCCGGGCTCACCCAACGTGCTCGTTTCTCATCTCCACGTCGTAAGACCTTAGGAAATGCCACAATGGTTGCCGAAATGGTGATTAGCCAAAAGACCAATGGATACCAGATCATCCAGAAATAATTTTTTCCTAGATGCGGTTCATAGCGACTATCCATCCATTTGCTTAAAGCAAACTGAATTAGACAGGTTGCCCCCAATAAAATACCGCTACCATACGGTAAAAATGGGGAACTCACAACGGCTAAAGCAGGGATTGGTAAAATAAAATGTACCAACCACAATAAAGCCATTGCCAGCATTAAATATGACCATACTAAAGTTAAGCAAAGCTCAAACATGAGAGGCCATAAAAAATTCAATTTTGGTTTGGTGAACACATCAATGTTTTTAATTAAAACCTGTGCTCCACCCATTGCCCAACGTAAACGCTGTTTCCATAAACCATTCAAAGTTTCAGGCATCAAAATCCAAACCAAGGCATTCGGTTCAAAACGAATGTCCCAGCCTGCACGCTGCAACTTCCAAGTAATGTCGATGTCTTCAGTCAACATATTTGGTGACCAATAATCGACTTGATGAACAGCACTTTTACGGAAAGCTGTAATTACACCAGACACTGTAAATAAACGACCAAATGTACGCTGAGCACGTTTAATCATTCCCACAATCGAAGAAAACTCACCGACTTGAATACGGCCTAACAAAGTTGAACGCGTGCGTATACGTGGGTTTCCAGTTACAGCTGCAACCGTTGGGTTCTGAAGAAAATGACGAATCATCCATTTTGCTGCATGTGGGTCAAGCAAAGCATCGCCATCGATACCAATTAAAAATTCGGCATCAGTCATCAGGCTGCCCGCCTGTAGTCCCATCGCTTTTCCTTGGTTTTGTGCAAGATGAACAACACGAAGTTTTTCGTATTGTTCAGCTAAACGATCGAGCACTTCACCCGTATTATCCGAACTACCATCATTAATCGCAATGACTTCAAAATTTGGATAATCCAGTTTTAAAGCATGGCTAATGGTTTCCTCTGCATTATCACCTTCGTTAAAGCAAGGGATGAGTACAGCAACTTTCGGATAGCTTTCTAATGGAGCGGGTTGATCATAAGGTGGAGCCTTACGTTCCTTCCAATAGAAAATGATCGCACCAATCATCCATAGATATGACATAAACAATGGATAATAAAAAACGAATTTTAGGGCGTGCGACCATATTGCAGCAAAGATTGTCATGTTTCAGCCTCGTCTATGGCACAAGACGAGATGACTTTTCAGCAAATGCTTTATGCATCACGTTCACGTCCGGATGATCTTTAATTGGGTCATCTGGATAGTATGCAACATGCATTGCACCTTGTTCATAGAGAGAATGAATCGTCGCAGCCATTTCAGTTGAAGGTACCTTTTCGTTATTACGCCAGTTTGTTGCCTGTAGCTCAAAAACTGTTTTCTTAATGCCATTTGGATATTTTTTCACGCGATCAACCATATCTTTATAGAATTGATCTGGATTTTTCACTTGCTCCATATATGGCATCGCCATAATAGCAGTAAAATCATAACGGTTTAGTGACTCTTCAAGTGACTGAGAGTACCAGTTTTCCGCATATGGTTTTAAAGCCACTTGCGCATATAAATTACGTGCTGTTAACAGGAACGGTTCATATTGACGAACCTCATCAACAAGCTGCATTGCAAAATCATCTAAATATCTTGTTTTAAATGCAGTCCACTTTTGCAAATCTTCGTCATTCGCACGAATTTTTGCCAAGTCTGTTGGTAAGCCTTGTTTTGCATAAGCTTTTAAAGCATCTGGACTTGCATCTTCATAATCAGACAAGGTCACATCGTCATGGAATAAAATTCCATTAAAAGACGATGATTTTGCTAAATCTTCATATATTTCACGGATAGTTTGACGCGCTTCTGGTGAAAAAGGACTTAAACGAATGTATCCCATATTGAGGTGTCCACTCGTCTTATCCTGTTGGGTCACAACCAAGTCTTTTGATACTGGATCAGTTTTTGGTAGTTCCCATGCCAATAATGGCATCCACGCATAAATACGGCTTACAGGAGTACGTGTTTGAATTTGCCATGCAACACGGTTGAATAAATCAGCACGCATAGGAATATGTCGATTTGGGAAGTATACCATATCGGCAGAACCGTTCGCATCTGCATCAGAGAAAGCCTGCAAATAAACTGTATTTACACCCATTGCATTAATACGGTCGAGTAAATTACCTAAATTACGCTCTTGCTGTTGCGGGTCTGGATCATAAATATAGTCGAGATCCACATGCATGATTTTTTGCGGACGATTATTATCCGTTAAATTTAACTCACGATTTTTAATTTCTTGAGCTAAATCATTCGTGCTCATTCCACCCTCTACCAAAATACGACTCATATTTTGTAGAGACTGTTTTGCATGATCTGCCCCATCATCAAGTGTGATAGTAATTGGCATACCAAGCTTTTTAGCAATTTGAACAGTTTGCATATTATAGCGACCATATGGCCACACCATAATACGTGGTGAACGTATACCATGTTCTTTAAGCAACTGATTATTCTTTTTTAAATCATTATAAATTCGGGTCTGATATTGGCTGTCGTTTTCATACGTTTTAGTTTTTACGTCATAAAAACGAGTTGTCGCCGCAGGTTCAGAATTGCCTTGTGGGTTACCGGTAATACCACGGTGTAAATGATAGCTGTGGCTTGCAATTTCAACAAAACCACTGTCTTGCATTTCTTTAAGTTCAGGCCAGCTTAAGATTTTATCACGTGAAATTTCTTCGCCAGAAAAATCTACTTTTTGATTTGCTTTTGGCTCTAGCCATGAACCAACAACGGCAAGCACTACCGGGATTTTTTTAGCCTTAATAACTGGATAGGCATTTTGATAAAAAGACTGATAACCATCATCTACGGTTAATAAAACTGGTTTGGTCGGCAGTGCAGCTTTGCCCTGATGAGCACGAATCAACTGATCTACAGTAATAAAATGGAAACCATTTTTTTGCAGCCAATCGATATGCTCACCAAATTGTTTTGTGGTCACTGCATATTGAGGAATTAAGGCATTTTTAGTATCGGTAATTTCATGATAGCCAATAACAGTAAGTTCTGAAGCATCTATTTTAGGAGGCTTAGCTAGTGCTATACCTGACAAGCCTGCTAAAGCTAAGCCAAGCGTTAGATTCAACAAAGGAGATGCAAAACGGGTAATCATGAAATAGCGTCTCAATAGCAATATAGATTATTTATGTGAAATTTAAACTTAAGAACTAAAACTCTTATTTATTTAGTTCTTAAGTTCAAACTGCCCCAAAAGAACAGTTTTTCAGTTCACCTTTATAATGAAATAAACTGAAAATAATCTTAAATATTCAAAAAGCTAAAATATAAATAACGAATATATTCATATTTAAAGCTTATATAAAAAAATCAAACGGTAAAATTTTGATTTCATTCATCACGAGTTTTTACATCAAACAATTCAATTTCAAAAATCAAGTTTGAGTTTGCCGGAATAATTTTACCCATTTTGCGTTCGCCATAAGCCAAATGCGCAGGAACAATAAGTTTACGTTTACCACCAACTTTCATTCCCATGATGCCTTGGTCCCAACCTTTAATGACACGGCCTGTACCAATCACACATTCGAAATAATTTCCGCGATCAATAGAAGAGTCAAATTTAGTACCATCTTCTAACCACCCTGTATAGTGAGTGGTAATCAAGGCGCCTTTAACCGCTTCTTTACCTTCGCCTACTTTTAAATCGATAATTTCTAATTCAGTGATCATAACATTTCCGTTTCATTTAATTTCACAGCTCAGACTCAATCTTTAGTCTAGCAAGTGAAGTTGTAAAATTTGTTGCGCTTTTCAGTTTTACTGTAATTGTGTCCACACCACATTTGCTTGGCCCTTGTCACTTAACAAAGTCCATTCGTTATCCATAACATTTAACTGTAGCTGCATGGTACGTTCACAAAGTTGTTCTAACTCTGCTGTACTTTCAGGCGCGATTTGCCATACTTGAACATTACCCAGTGTTTTAATTTTACTGTTTCTCTTCCACCAGTCTTCGACTTGGGAACCATAGGCAACAATTGCCACAGTTTTACAACGAGCACTGGCTTTTCTGACTTTATCTTCAGATGGTAAACCAACTTCAATCCAGGTTTCTAACTGCCCTGTTAGGTCTTTTTGCCAAAGTGCTGGCTCATCGGTTTCAAAAAGGTCTTTGGTGAATTCAAGACTATCACTGGCAAAGCGTGCAAATGCCATAACACGAACCATTAATCGTTCTAAAGTTTCTGAAGGATGTAAGGCAAGAGTCAATTGATAATCGCCATAAATATGGTCATCCATATTGGCAATATTCAAGTCTGCCTTATAAATTGTTGCTTTAAGCGCCATAGTTGAGATGTCCAAAAATTTGGCGCTAAGAATACTCGATTTTAATTACAAAATTATAGAAAAAACTCAGTAATACAAAACTTCTTTCATGCTTCATTTGCATCTTATTCCAAAACAGCCGAGTACTTCCAAAGTTGGCGGGCTTTTTGCTTTAAAGGGTTGTATTCCTCTCTTTTGATTTGATGACTTATGTGGCAAAAACTTAAACGTAGTTTATTTCTACAAGTCCTCTGCGCTCTCTTCCTTGGTATTGCAGTGGGTCTTGCTTTTCATGATTTCTCCCTAGCTTTAAAACCTCTTGGTGATGGTTTTATTTCTCTCATTAAAATGTTGATTGCTCCAATTGTATTCTGTGTAGTAGTACTGGGAATCTATGGTGCGAACGACATTAAAAAAATGGGCAAAGTCGGTGCAAAAACAATTCTTTATTTTGAAGTCGTCACCAGTATTGCTTTAATTTTGGGAATTATTGTTGCTTATGTCTTTAAACCGGGCGTCGGCATGAATATTGATATTAGCCATTTAGATGCTAAAGATTTAAGTACCTATACCGACCGTGCTCACGACATGCATACGGGTTCGGACTTTCTGCTTAATATTATTCCTAAAACATTTACGGCTGCTTTTGCCAACGGCGATATTTTACAGATTTTACTCATCGCGATTTTGTTTGGTGTTTCTCTCCTTTTAATTCCTAAACATTTAGCAGAACTGGTACGTCAGGCACTTGAAGCTTTTTCTGAAGTTTTCTTTAAAATTATGGGACTGATTATTCGCCTAGCTCCAATTGGTGTATTCGGTTCAGTTGCCTATACCACTGCAAAATTTGGATCAGACTCACTCCTGCAACTCGGTTATCTGGTTTTACTCTTTTATGCAACCTGCATTTTATTTGTTGTGATTGTTTTAGGTTCAATTCTAAAGCTTACCGGCCTGAACATTTTCAAGTTTGTGGGCTATTTTAAAGATGAGCTCGCGATTGTATTAGGGACCGCCTCTTCTGACTCGGTACTTCCTCAAGTCATGAAAAAGCTTAAAAACCTAGGCATTAAAGATTCAACAGTCGGTCTGGTCATCCCAACCGGTTATTCTTTTAATTTAGATGGCTTTTCAATTTACTTAACTCTAGGGGTGATCTTTATTGCACAGGCCTGCAATATCGATCTTTCTATGCATGACTTGTTGGCTATTTTGCTGGTTTCGCTCATTACCTCTAAAGGCGCACATGGTATTCCGGGATCTGCCTTAGTGATTCTTGCTGCAACACTTTCAGTCATTCCAAGCTTACCTGCAATTGGTTTAGTACTTTTACTGTCTGTAGACTGGTTTATCGGGATTATCCGTGCCTGTACCAACCTCATTGGTAACTGTGTTGCGACCGTAGTCATTGCCCATTGGGAAAAAGACATCGACCATGCACAAGCAAAACAAGTACTTGATATAAAAAATTGAATTTCTTATGGAGAACATTGAAGTATCTTTTCAATGTTCTCTATTCAGCAATTCTGCAGTCTAATAATTCAGTTTCAAATGCCAGCCAGTCGTGGTCATGTTGACTAATCATTTCAACACGATTATCAATCCCTTCTTCACCAGACTTATAATTAAACTGTTCAGGATTAAAGTTAAAGGTCTTCCATCCCTGATCTGTATTAAAAATTCCTTTAATACGTAGCCAGCCTTTCTGTGCACATAACACATCGAGCAGAGCATAAAATTCAAACTTCCAACGTTTAGGTAATTTCCAACCCGCCACAATGTAACCTTGTGCCGATTCAACATAGTGATATGGCAATTGATGAATTTCTTTAGCAACTTCAGCTTCGGTCATTTGTTTTTGAAGCTTCAGTAAAGGTTGTATAGAGCGTGCAGTTAAACGAGCAGGCACATCAATTTGTGCTAGTTCAAGTTGACCATGCTCGGTCTTTAGCCATTGCTGGTGATAAGGTTGGTATTCTTCTTTAAGCTCAACCAGTGCCTGTTCATCTTCAAAAGTCATGGTGTCAGCATGAGAGACCACTACAATTTGTGCAGCTTTTAACTGATCTTCATACAGATTTTGTTTAACCCAATTGGTGTCATGCAAACGGCTACCATCGACAACTGTAACCAATGCACGTATAGCCAAGCTGTTTTGCCAATGCGGTTCAGTTAACTGATCAAATAATTGCGAAGGGTGGCCAAGCCCAGTAGGTTCAATAAAAAGTCGGTCTGGCTTTTGTTCACTTAACAAGCGAGCCAAAGCAATATGCATTGGGAGTTGACTACTACAACATAAACAGCCGCCCAATAATTCCTTTACTGCATAGCCCTGATCTTGTGGTAAGAGCTGTTGATCTACTCCAATTTGCCCAAACTCATTCATTAAAACCGCCCACACTTCATTTTTGGGTTTTTGACTTAACAAATGCTGTAATAACGTCGTTTTCCCTGCCCCTAAAAACCCTGAAATAATATGGGTAGGAACAGTTTTTTGGGCAATAATTTTCACAGGTGGCTCAAATCAACAAGGTTTAAAAACTAAAAAAGGTATATCACTGTTTAACTACTATGAAAATGTTTTTTCATTTTGAAGCTATAGTTTTCAATTATCCGGCTAAAACAACCTTTATGTGACATAAATCTCATCAATTATTTAAATTAACTTTAGATAAAAAAGAATTAAACGGAATATTCTATTTATAGGCATTCATAATTCATGCCAGAGTGTTTTGTTTACGTAAACAATTTGGCTTTTTTTTACTCAACAAGAAATATTCTTTCACATTTTTAGCATTCAACTAGCGCTTTAATTTTACAGTAGACGCACATAAACGGCCCGTATATTTCATATTGTTAAGATAGGCGTAATAGATTGTTAAGTTAATTGATGTAATCCAAAGCTCGGCTTAGCATGTGTCCTAGCTTAGTCATTCAGCCATACATGTTTTATCTCCGTTAGGTTGAACGATTAGGTTTGATTTATTTTTTAATGAATTTAAGGATGCCATAAAATGAAATTAGCTAAAACTTTACTCGCTACTACCCTAGCTTTAACTGCTGCTTCAACTTTTGCTGCTTCTAAACATGATAAAGTTCATGCTCCAGCAGAAGATAAAGTTGTAGTTTCAACTCAAGAACAAGCAAACACTGCAAATGCTGCATCTGAAGCGGTAGGTTCTGCTTCTGAAGCTGCTCCTGCTGCTCAATAATTATCTCTGTACTCTCCTCCAAGCTCAGAGATAATTTTGCTGAAACGAAACAGGAAGTTGAATTTCAGTGAATAAAAAAAGATCGAACCATGCTGCGGTTCGATCTTTTTTATTTTAGTCATTTTTCTTTTTAAGAAGTTTTCTTATACATACTACAAGAAGGATTATGATTTTCTTGTAGGCGTAATACCTTGCGGTGTTCTGCCGCTTCAAATCGACAGCGTTTCCACTCTGTATCGAGTTTTAATTGAGGCACTTCACGAGGTTTACCATTCTCATCAACCGAAACCATCGTGAAATAACAGCTATTGGTGTGGCGCACGGTACGCTTTTGAATATTCTGTGCTTCTACACGAATACCCACTTCCATTGAAGTACGACCCACATGGTTGACACTCGCTAAAAATGTAACGAGTTCGCCCACATAAATCGGTTCTTTAAAATTTACTTTGTCTACAGACAACGTTACGACGTAGCTGCCTGAATAACGACTTGCACAAGCATAGGCCACTTGGTCTAGCAGCTTTAGAATTGTTCCACCATGAACATTACCTGAAAAATTTGCCATATCCGGCGTCATTAAAACTGACATGGTTAATTCTGACTGATCATCAGTTACGGTTGTCATTTCATCTAATGTAGGCATGACTCAACTCTGTCTCAAACAAGCTCAGAAAACATTATGGTTGATAATTCACAAAAAAAACATGCTTAAATCCACTACATAGCATCGTATTTTTTAATATTGTTAATTCTTTTTTTGAACGAATATTTTTTAAGCTATTATTTTTAATAATTTTTTAGTTTTTCTTAAATAAGCAGTTAGTGAGCGGTCAAAAATAATCAAAAGATGCTATGCCATTTTGTTCCATTTTAAATGACATAGCATCGTTTTATATGAGGTTCGCTATACTTTATGGATCAGTCCGGTAATACCATTAATAATCATATCAACAGCAATCGTACCGATTAATAAAGCAGATAAACGCCCGACAATATCGAAATAGCGATCAATGTATTTTGCATGTTTATAGCGTAAATGATCATGTGAAAATTTCATCAAAATCAAAATACTGCATGTTAAAAACATGGTAAACCCGATCACAAGTGCCGCAGCACCAATCGACATTTCAATGCCTGTCACCACAGCAGCACTAATGGTGCCCGGCCCGATCATAAAAGGCATAGCGATCGTTCCAGCTAAATGCTCAGGTGCACCGCGCATTTCACCAATCGTATCGGCTCCCTGAAACACATAGCGATAACCAATCACTAAAAAGATAAGACCACCAAAAATCTGGAAAGCCTCAAAGCGTACATTCAGGTATTTACTAAAGATTGCTTCACCACCCCATGCAAACAGCATAAAGACGATATAAGCAATCAAGCTGCCCTGAATTAAGGCTTTGTTAAATACCTTGGTTTCTGAATGGCGGATCAGGCCAATCATATAAATGCTCATTAAAAATGGATTGAGCAACGAGAAAAATAAAGCAAAAGAATGCAGATATGGTGAAACCATGCATATTCCCCTTAAGCTTGTGGATCTGGGAATAATGGACGGTTCCCAGGGCTAATACGATTAATATGCAAGAATGTCATATGTCTTTCATACTTATCTAAAATGTCATTAATAACCTGTTCTTTACTGTAACCCACAAGGTCATTGTCTTGAGAACCTTCATAAAGATAGGTTTCGAGACGGTAATAGAACTGTTTGCCTCGTTTTACACGCTGACTAAAGTTAGGCGCGCTATAACGGACTGGCCAAATCTGATAAACGAAGTTTTGCTCTTCTTCCAAATGAATGGTGAGATCGAGGTGATATAGCGCCTCTTCATCTTCAAGTGGTGTTTGCTGCACGTCTACATTCATACCTTGCTTAATGAGTTCATCGGCAACAGCTTGAACAGCAGGTTTGCAAACGGTATCGAGCATTCGTCTGGTTTCAGACGTTCCCGGATGATGCATAACCCGAGTCAAACGCTGTTTCCAATTGAGAATATCGACGTTACCCACTACAGGTGCTGCATTCATACTTCGGCTGGCATGCCTATAGTCTTCAAGTCTGAGCGACTTATAAAGCCCCGCCATGACAAGGAACATCACGAAACTAAACGGCAATCCCATAATGATGGTTGCATTTTGCAAAGCGGTAATCCCGTTGGTCATCAGCATAGCGAGCGTTAATAACCCAATGGCAATTGCCCAAAACACGCTTAACCAACGCGGTGCATCATTATCAATATGAGTAAGCTTAGTGGTGAAGTTACCTAAAACCAATGCACCCGAATCGGCAGAAGTCACATAGAACAAAAGACCTGTCACTGTTGCGATTGAAGCAATGAAGGTAAAACCTGGGTACTGCGCTAACAGGTCATAAAAACCATGTGCCGGATTTGATAATACCGTTGCAGCCAAAGTTTGGTTGCCTTCAAAAATCACGCTGTGCAATGCGCTATTACCAAAAATGGATAACCACGTTAAGGTAAATAACAGAGGAATAATTAAAGTCCCGCACACAAACTCACGAATAGTACGGCCTCTAGAAATACGAGCCAAAAACAAACCTACAAATGGCGACCAAGCAATCCACCATGCCCAGAAGAACAAGGTCCAACTGCTCATCCAATCTTTAGGTTGCTCAAAAGCAAAACTTTGTAAGGCTAAGGTTGGGAAGCGAGTTAAATAATCACCAATATTTTGTACCAGCGCATTGAGTAAAAACTCGGTATTGCCCAAGAACAAAATAAACAGTAAAAGACCAATTGATACATAAATGTTGATTTCAGACAAAATCCTAAGGCCTTTATTCACCCCAGATGTCACTGAAATAATACTAATACCGACTGCAATGGCAATGAGTGCAAACTGCATCCAGATATTCTCTGGCAGTCCTAATAAAACATGTAAACCATAGTTCAGCTGTACTACGCCAATCCCGCAGGTGGTCGCAATACCAAAAATTGTCCCGATGACGGCGGCAGTATCTACACTATGGCCAATTGCCCCATTAATTCTGTTCCCAAAAATTGGGTAAAGTGCAGAACGAATGGTAAGCGGTAAGTTATAGCGATAACTGAAATAACCAAGTGCCATACCAATCAAGGCATACATACACCATCCGGTCAAACCATAGTGAAACAGCGTCCACACCATACTTTGGCGTGCCGCTTCATAGGTCTGGCCTACACCAACAGGCGGCTGCATATAATGAGATAATGGCTCGGCCACCGAGAAGAACATTAAATCGATACCAATACCTGCCGAAAACAGCATGGCAGACCAACTCAGTAAACTAAACTCAGGCTTTGAGTGTTTAGGACCAAGTTTAATTTCACCATATCGTGAACAGGCAATGAAAATGACAAACACCATATACAGCGTAGCAGCCAGTAAATAATACCAGCCAAAGGTTGACGTTACCCACGCAAGAACGGTGTTAATGGTTCGATTTGCGAAATCGTTAAATAAAAAAGTAACGAGAGAAAAGATTAAAATGATTAGAGCTGAAATATAAAAAACCACACGGTTAAGCGGGTCTTTTTTAGATTTAGATAATGTTAAATCATCAACTGCTCTTGGATTATCTGTTGCCATACAATCCTCAAGGAATAGAAGAAAAATAAAATATTCAATTTAGTCTTTTCACTATTTAACAATAATGAAAAGACTGCTTTGAACGCAAAAAATATAAATAAATGTGATGAACCAAGGTTATAAAACTTCGGTCACTTTGTTCTGGTCACAATTCGATGGAATAGAAATGTCTTTTGAAATAGCTAACTGCTTTTTCGCAACATTCGGGTCAAAATCATCTTGCTTTAGGGCTTTGGCTAGGCCAAACATATAAAGCAAAATAATCACAGAAAATGGTAAACCACATAACACCACTGCACTTTGCATGGAGTTAAAACTACCTGCTAATAATAAG
>NZ_JEYB01000008.1:0-105509 GCF_000582255.1 Acinetobacter sp. 1566109
TATATTTATTTTTACATTTTATAGGAATAAAACTTGATTAATTCATTACTTTAATATTTAAAATATGCACTAATTCTCATTAAAATAAAAAAGGAGCTGAATAATCAGCTCCTTTTTTGTACTAAATCGACTTATTAAGTCAATTGAGCAGCAGCAATTTTCTTAGTATCTACTTTATCAGCAGCATTTGTATATTCGCCCATTTGGTCGAAATTCAAATATTTGTAGATGTCAGCAGACATACTGTCAATTTGAGCTGCGTATTGTTGGTATTCTTCTGGAGTTGGTAACTTACCAAGTACAGCAGCAACAGATGCAAGCTCAGCAGATGCTAAGTAAACGTTAGAACCTTGACCTAAACGGTTAGGGAAGTTACGTGTAGAAGTCGAAACAACAGTTGTGTTCGGCGCAACACGTGCTTGGTTACCCATACATAATGAACAACCAGGCATTTCTGTACGCGCACCAGCACGGCCATAAGTGTTATAGAAGCCTTCTTCCATTAACTGATGTTCGTCCATACGTGTTGGTGGAGCCAACCATAAACGAGTTGTTAATGAACCGCTTGGTACTTTCTCAAGTAACTGACCAGCAGCACGGAAGTGACCAATGTTAGTCATACAAGAACCGATGAATACTTCATCAATTTTGTCGCCTTGAACGTCAGAAAGAAGTTTTGCATCATCTGGATCGTTCGGGCAGCAAAGGATAGGTTCTTTGATTTCTGACAAGTCAATTTCATACAATTTAGTGTATTCAGCATCTGCATCAGCTTTAAGTAAGCTTGGGTTTGCTAACCATTTTTCCATGTTTTCAACACGACGAGCCATCGTACGTGCATCACCATAACCTTGTGAAATCATCCACTTAAGCATTGTGATGTTAGAACGTAAGTATTCAGCAACTTTCTCTTCAGAAAGTGTGATTGCACAACCAGCAGCTGAACGTTCAGCAGAAGCATCAGAAAGTTCGAATGCTTGCTCAACTGTTAAGTCAGTTTCCATTTCTGTTAAGTCGATTTCTAAGATACGACCAGAGAAGATATTCTTCTTACCTTTTTTCTCAACAGTAAGATCGCCTTCTTTGATTGCATAGTAAGGAATCGCATGTACAAGGTCACGTAAAGTAATACCAGGCTGCATTTTACCTTTGAACTTAACAAGAACTGATTCAGGCATATCAAGTGGCATTACACCAGTTGCAGCAGCGAAAGCTACAAGACCTGAACCTGCTGGGAACGAAATACCAATTGGGAAACGAGTATGCGAGTCACCACCAGTACCTACTGTATCTGGAAGAAGCATACGGTTTAACCAAGAGTGGATAATACCGTCACCTGGACGTAAAGATACACCACCGCGGTTCATGATGAAGTCTGGAAGTGTATGTTGCATTTGTACGTCAACTGGCTTTGGATAAGCAGCAGTGTGACAGAAAGACTGCATTACCAAGTCAGCAGAAAAGCCCAAGCAAGCTAAGTCTTTTAACTCGTCACGAGTCATAGGACCAGTTGTATCTTGAGAACCCACTGTAGTCATCTTAGGTTCACAGTAAGTACCTGGACGGATACCTTGACCTTCTGGAAGACCACATGCGCGACCAACCATCTTCTGAGCTAAAGTGAAACCTTTGCCAGTGTCAGCTGGTTGTACTGGAGTACGGAATAATGTAGATGGAGCTAAACCTAAAGCTTCACGTGCTTTAGCAGTTAAGCCACGACCAATGATCAAGTTAATACGACCACCAGCACGTACTTCATCTAAAAGTACTGGAGTTTTAAGTTCAGACTCAGCGATTTGTTCGCCATTTTTGAACGCAGTAACTTTTGCAGCAGCATGATCGATTTTAAGAGTAACTTCGTCACCCATGTTCATGTTAGAAACATCGATCTCTACTGGTAATGCACCAGCATCTTCCATTGTGTTAAAGAAGATCGGAGCAATTTTACCGCCTAAACACACACCACCGTCTTTTTTGTTTGGAATGTGAGCGATTTCATCACCAAAGAACCAAAGAACAGAGTTTGTTGCAGATTTACGAGATGAACCTGTACCAACAACGTCACCTACATAAGCAACTTGGTTGCCTTTAGCAATAAGTTCTTTAATTTGGCTTAATGGACCAACTTCACCTGGTTTTTCAGGGTTGATACCATCACGCTCGTTTTTCAACATTGCATTTGCATGCAATGGGATGTCTGGACGGCTCCATGCATCTTGAGCTGGAGACAAGTCATCAGTGTTTGTTTCACCTGTTACTTTGAACACAGTGATTTTGATTTCTTCTGGTACATCTTTACGACTAGTGAACCATTCAGCATCAGCCCAAGACTGTAAAACAGCTTTTGCATTAGCATTGCCAGCTTTAGCTTTATCAGCTACGTCATGGAACGCATCAAATACAAGTAATGTTTTTTTCAATGCTTCAGCAGCTAAGCTTGCTAATTCAGCATCATCTAGAAGCTCAACTAAAGGCGCTACGTTATAGCCACCAAGCATCGTACCTAGTAAATAAACTGCACGTTCTTTAGAAACTAGCGGAGATGTCGCTTCGCCTTTTGCAATCGCTGCCAAGAAAGCTGCTTTTACGTAAGCTGCTTGGTCAACACCTGCAGGAACACGGTTTTCAAGCAAATCAACCAAGAATGCTTCTTCACCTGCCGGTGGGTTTTTTAATAACTCAACAAGTTGAGCAGTTTGAGCATCATCAAGTGGCTTCGGTGGGACTCCGAGTGCGGCACGTTCAGCAACGTGTTGGCGGTAAGCTTCTAGCACGGTGTTCATTCCTCTTTTTTTAAAAAATTACTTGTAAATTCCAGCTTTCACAAAGCTTCACAAGTAATATGGACTACAAAATTTTACTAGAGTTCAAGCCAAAAGTTAATGAGCGCGGGGTGTTTCTCCGTGATGCCCATTATTTTGTAACTAAATACCCCTGTATAAATAATGATCTTAATGACTGGTTTATGATGCGGTATTTTGAATTTAAAGAACACTCCACCTTAGTGGAGTGTTGACGATGTATTAATCACTTAGAACTTTTTATAGTTTGGCATTTTGTCGTGTGGTGTAACCAAGCACTCATCTGCCATTTGTTTTCTAATTTTTTCTTGCAGGGCTTCTGGATTAGTTTTTAATTCATCTTGTGGAATAGCATAAACTTTTTCAATAATATTCAAGATGAATTTTTTGGTGATCTCATCTTCGATTTTATTTGCATGTTCAATCGCTTGAGACTTTTCAATTGCTTGCTGACGGTCAAATACAATACTTCTAGCCGCATTCCCAACACTGGTACAGAAGCCATGCCATTGTTCTTCAGGTGTTAAAGGTTTTTTCTCTGTACAGCCGACTAACAACATTCCCATCAAAACAAATAAAAATTTTTTCATCATTACTCTACACAGACTATGCTGCCAACATCATACTGAATCTGACAGAGTTTGCAAAAACTGCTATAAAAAAACCGAGATATAAACTCTCGGTCCTTTATATGTAGTGTGAGAAATACACATTTCTTAATTTAAATTAATTAAAAAACTTAATATCAGTAGGCGTTGATATTTTTGCAGCATCTCCAACCGATTTTAAGGTACCGTTTTTGGCATCAAAGCGGAACAAACTAATATTATTAGTAAAAACATTTGTTACATACAGATATTTACCAGTTGCATCGAATGAGAAAGCACGTGGTTCAATGCCATTAGCTTTATAAACAGTCGGTTGAGCCAGCAATCCATCCTCTTGAATTTTAAATACGAGGAGTTTGTTGTCTGAGCCACGATTAGCAGCGATCACATATTTGCCATCTGGACTAAGAATAATTCCGCTTGCACTCTTAAATTCGGGCGTTTTGTCTTCATGAACTAGCTTTAGCTCAGCAGTTTTCTTCAAATAGCCATCTTGCACATTAAAGGTCACAATTTCACTTCGCATTTCGGCGGTAACATATGCATGCTTACCATCTGATGAAAAGACCATATGACGCGGACCAGAGCCATGGTTAAACGTCACATCTCGACCGTTATCCGCTTCGAGTGGTTGCGTTTTGTTTGGGTTATAACGAAAGACATAGACTTTGTCATTCCCAAGATCACTTGCATATAAATACTTACCATCCGGACTAAAAGTTGTCGAATGAGCATGTCCACTCTCTTGACGGCCCTTAACATGACCAGAACCTTCCGAAAAAACAATATTTTGTACCATTTCACCCAAATGCCCATTCGGCAAAATTGGAAAAACAGCCACACCACCACGACCTTTATCAAATGCCGAATAATTCGACACAAACAGGAATTTACCATCTAAACTAATTGAGGCATGAGTTGGATGTCCACCATGACTATTCACCGTGTTCAAAACCTCTACCTTTCCGTTTTGAACCGATAGTGCAGTGACTTCTCCTAAATTTTCTTCATTTGTTGTATATGCAAAACGACCATCTTTAGATTTCACAATCCAAGATGGACTTTTCATTTTTAACACTTTAACCGGAGTTAGAGTCCCGTCAGCATTAACTTGCAATTGATATAAACCTTCACTGGCCTTTTCCGGTTTTTGAACAAGTGGTGCATCAGGAATCGATGTCCAAGTTCCGACTAAAGCGATTTGTTGTTCTGCTGCATTCACTGTGGAGCCCCACCCAAGTGACAAAAAGGACAATGATAATGTTGCTGTTAATTTCTGAATGAGTCCACGATATTTAATATTTGTATCGTTAACCTTGCTATCTCTAATTTCAACACAAGTATCTTTTTCCACTGGCATTTTTCCTTGAAAAATTTACCTTATTTGCAATTAACAACAAGGCATTATCAATCTAATTTCATTTAATGATTCTGAAAATTAATTTATAAAACCGCAATTTTCAAGTGAATTTTCTTTAATCAAAATCCTTTTTAAAGTAGGATTCCTGCTAAAAGAATTGATGATCAACATGATTAATATTTAATTTTTTAAAATAGTATAGCGTTAATAAATTAAGAGCCCACTTAAAGTGAGCTCTTAATTTATACATCTAGAAACGCCAGTTGTAGAATAAATCGATTGCTCGTTCTAAAGACTGACTTGCTTCTAAATATAAACGGCGATTCATTTGATAACGCAGCGTAAGTTTATTGACTGGCGTAAATACTCCGACACCATAACGAATAAACAAATCAGGCGTAATATATCCAGTTAAGCTTACCTGAGTATCATCACCCGTACCTTGTGCATCTAATGCAAGACCACTTAAGCCGAAAGTACGTCCAATTTGATTCGTGAAAGCGCGTGTACCGCCCAAGCCCATACTAATACCAGCAGCAGCGATTGTATTGTTTACATCAGATTTAAAACCTTCCGCATTACTTAAACCGCTTGAGCCTTCATTAATACGACCTGTCACTAATGCATTTAATGCTTCTTGTTCAGATAAGCCCGCATCGTTATAAACTTGAATGTTTGGTGATGATGCAGTACCTGTAACACGAACGCCAACCATACTACCCTGAACATTTTTATTTGCATCTATATCTAAAGTTGGGTTTGCCAATGGGCCATTGAAACGGGCAATAGCACGGTTTAAATCTAAGCTTTGACCATAAGCTTCAATTTTCACCTTTTGACTTACACCAATAGCACCCATCGCGCGCATTGCCGTTTCATAACCACGCTGAGTTAAGTTCAAACGACCTACTAAAGGAATATTACTGTTAAAGCCTTGGAAGATAACTTGATTACCAATATTTACCGAAATATCGGCACGGATATCCCAAGGTTTTGCTGCACGTAAAATTGCAAGTGGATCTTGGCCTTGACGGACAATACGAACATCTGAAGATGTATTAATGACAGGTGCTGTTGTTTCAGGCATTGAAATACGTGCACGAGGAACATCTACCGACCCTTTCAAACTTAAACGTTTGTCGAAAGGATACATATCGAGTGTCAAATTCGGATTTGCAATAGCTGTAATTAATGGTGCTTGACGTACGAGTAAGTTATCACCTTTTAAGTTCAACTGTAGACGTGGAGAATCTTTCCAATCGAAACTACCTTTAAGTAAACCTACCCCTTGTCCACTGTTAAATGCGCCATCAATTGTTGCCATATCCTGACGAATAGATGAATACACTTGTACATTGGTTAAGTTCACTGGCAGGGAAATCATACTGATTGCCCCATTTTTCAAACGCATCTCACCCGTAAATTGCGGTTGGGTTAATGTACCATTTACTTTACCTGCCAAGGCTAAAGTACCACTCATTGAACGCACATCTTGAATAAATGGTTTTAAAACTTTTAACTGTACATCATTAAAGGCGACCTCACCATGCATTGGCATAGATGGTTGGTATGGATTAATAATGACATTCGCGTATCCGGTACCAATATCTGGTGTTTTTACATCAACACGGAACAATAGACCATCTGAAATGCTTTTCGCAATTACACTCAGCTCATCATAAGTCAACGTGGTTGGCGGATCTTGAGGGTCTTCTGCTGCTAAACCTAGTTCACCTTTTCTGGTTACTAAGCGTGCATCAAGTTTAGGATGTCCACCATTTACCCAAGACGCTTTAGCATAACCATTGAGTTGACCCGTCATAGCCAAACCTTCCGGCATAAATGCGGCAAAATCTCCTAAATCCAGATTTTGGGTAATAAATGAAATATTGCCTTGTGCTTTACTCACACGTACAGGTTGGTCAAGGCATAACTGACTATTTCTACTTTGCCAGCAATGCTGCCCAACATATAGCTCAGAACGTGCTGATGAAAACACAACAGGCGCATTTTGATTTTGTGCTAAACGAATTCGACGCGAATCAAAACTACCTTTTTGAATTTGGCCCAACCAATCATTATTTTGGTTAAAACCGCCTGCTAACTGCACATAAAATTTAGAAATATTATTATTTGCCTGAACTTTTAATAAGTGTGCTTTTCGTGTTCCAGTTAAATTGACTTCAGCAGACTGGATTAGACGGCTACCACTACGTAAATTATCAAGCTTTGCTGTGAGCTGAGTTGGAGTTGTTTCGGAAGTTGGTAGTTCACCCTGTACACGCAGTTTTTTAACGCTCACTAAATTATTGAAAGCGAAGTTATCAACTGCAATATTAGCTGTAGCCTTCAAGCGCGGCTGAGATTGAACACTTAAATCTCCATAAGCACGGCCACTTAGACCCGGATACAACTCATAAAGCGCAGGCGCATTGAGCTTGATTTTTAAATTCTGCGCATTACCAGTCGCCTGTAACTGGTTTTGTGCATACACTAAAAATAGATTATTCGCTTCAAATTGCTGAGGTAAAAAGCCCTTTTGGTTCGAATCCATAAGCACAGATAAGTTACCTTTACCTCTCACTGGCTTATTATTCAAAAATCCTGCAAGGTTCAATTGCTGAATATCAATACGCTTTAACTTATCAGACCAAACACCTTGCGTTTTTACATTTCCTGAAATTTCGCCTTTTATACTAGAAACAAAATATTGAGGTTTAAAACGCACAAGCGAACTATTGATATCCCAAGCAATACGATCTTTTAAGTTTAATGAGCCAGTCGCGTAGATTTTTCCAGCCACACCATCATGTTGTAACTGACTAATTCGAATAAACTCTGGAGTACCCGCAAGAGAGAACTTTAATAACCCATTAGCCTGATTAAGTGCTTTTAAAGATCCATCATAATTCACTGCAAAACCTTTAAAACCACCACCGGCTTTAACATCATTAAATAATAAAGCTGCCGTACTTTTCCCAGCTAACGCAACCGTTTCTTGGTTTGCTTGAGCCAACTGGCCTTTTAAATCAATTTTTTCAAGTTGAATGATTTGTTGATTTGGCTTGGCAAAACCACTTGCTTTGATTGATCCATTAAGTAAGTTTACCGGTGCAGCTGCATGAATACTTTGTGGATTAAAGTCTTTAGCATTTAATAACGCATTCCATGCCAACTGACGTTTTTCGGTAGGTAATAAAACTTTAGCCTGACCTGTGAGGCTCCCTTTTTGAGCCGCAAAATTAAAACTAGGAACATTAAGAATATTATCTTTAACATTCAATGTTGCTAAATATTGTCCAGCTGGCAATAAGGTTTGTTCATGCTGATATACTTTAGTTGCCACTTTAATATCTTGCTGACCATCCCGCAAAGTCAAATCTACTTGACCACTATCACTGCTTAACCAACCTATATATGGCATAGCACGATCTATTTTGGACCAAGCCACATTCATAAACATTGGCTGTGGTTTTTTATTCTTTTCAGGTGCTTGATTTAATTTAAGTTTCCAAGACTCATAGCGGTCAAAGTCGACATTAGCAAATACTTCCATGCCTTTTTCTAAAGAGCCAGTTGAAGCAACTGCAGCATCTAAACTTGGCGGTAAGAAGTCCTGAACGACTTGAGGGATAGCTTTATCTTTAGGATTAACATGATCTAAACGACCTTTTACATCCCAAGTGACATGATCTTTCCAGTTCACCAAGCCTTTAAGGTTAACTGCACCTTTCATGACCTGACCATTAAAGTCTGTAATATTCAGCTGATGAACCAAATCAGTATTCATTAAGGCGTTGTATTGGCCTTCTGGTAAATTTTCCCCTTTTAAATCTGTCTCAAGCGCTAAGTTAAGTTGCTTAACATCCCCCTGAAACTTGATCACACCATTTTTAGCAAATAATTTTTGTTCAACCAGTAAAGGCAAGTGATAATTTTTAAGTAACAATGCACCTTTCATTGGTACTTCATGGCGAACAGGATGTAAAACGACCCAACCTGTTAATAAATCTGGTGTTGTCGTTGCTACACCGGCTTGCAATGTATCTAAACTTCCTCGAGCTGCCACTTTAATATTTTGGATGTTTAAACTTTTTAAAGAAGGAATTCTTAAATCTGCTGTCGCATTCAGTGGATATTTGCCACTAAAGTCCATATTTCCTGTTGCGTTATGAATAGAAAGATACCCCATATCCATACTTGAATTTTCAAATTTCAGTTTTGTCTCTGACCACAAAGCATCATTTAGATGAACATCATGGAAATTTACGACAGAACCTGAATTTTTAATTTCTAAATGATCGACATCTCCCACATCTACACGAAGCACAAATGGTAATTTAATGGGTTTAAACTCAAATGGTTTATCCGATGGCGGAGCTTTGTTAATAATAACTAGGTTACGGACATCTGCATTGCTCAAATGCACTTCTTTTTCTAATATTAAAGAACGCCACCCTAACCGTACATCCGCTCTATCTAAAGTAACGTCAACTTCTTTTAACTGAACAATAATATTTTTAAGAATAATTCCCCGAAGTAAATTACCCCCTTCATATTCATATTTAATGACTTGCTGAGCTTGTAAAACACGGTCTAATAAAAAACGGCTTCCACGGTCAGTCGACATCATAATAATGATGGAAGCAACAAGTAATAAAAGTATGATTAATATTGTCAGCAAAAAGCTACGCAAAATGCGTCGCTTCTTAGGAGAGCTAGGTGCCGAAGTGGGCTGCTGTTCTACTTCCGCCATAAAATAAACCTAATAAAATTTTATTTTTAAAGTTGTGGACCAATAAAGAAATGCAAACGAATCGGATGATTATCATCAGAAATACCTGAAGCCACATCTAAACGAATTGGTCCAATTGGGGACTTCCAACGAATACCGACACCAACACTGTAGGCAGTCGGGTTACTAAAATTCTTATCGTAAGCATTACCAAAATCAGAAAAAACAGCTGCTCGCCAACCCTCTTTGAATTGATAGTTATATTCTAAAGAGCCTACTGCTAGAGCCTGTCCACCAATCTTATATCCATTTTCTTCGGGTGAAAGACTTTTATAATCAAAACCGCGAATTGTCTGGTCACCACCAGTAAAGAATCTTAAATTATAGGGAACTTTATCAAATTCATCGGTAAAAATATAACTAAGATCAGATCGTCCCACAAACTGATGGTTATCATTTTCACCTAGAGAATAAATAAATCTCCAACCCGCCGTAGCAATCGCCATATTGGCATCGGAAAGTAAACTGCTACTTCCCAGTTCTAACTTATAGCTTTGTTTAAATGCTTTCGTTGGATTTAACCTTGTATTACTTGAGGTTTTAGAAGTTTCATAACCAAATAATAACGCTTCTTGCTCTGATGCAGCTGTTTTAAATGCATCTGGCAATTCAGAAATATCGACATTTCCTTTTTGAGTCAGTCGGTCCAGACGGTAACGAACCCCAATAGTATGTTGCCAATTGCCTAAAGGTTTTTTAATAACTCGCTCACCACCCAATACGGCAGATTCAGTTAATAAACTCACATCAGGACCGATATTATCTCTAGTCTCGCGCTCATAACCACCTACAATGTTAAAGTAATCATTTAATGGATGCTTATAAGGAATACTATAACGGCCATCTATAGACTGACGAATTTGTGAAAGTTCAAAGTTGGCATCAAAGGAGTGGCCATATTCGTTCACAATCGAACGACGATATTGACTACGTAAACGAGCTCCCGTATCAGTACCATAACCCACACCAGTTTCCAGACTATTCAATTTATCCGCATTTAAAGTCACAATAACCGGAATCCGTTTTTCTTCACGTGCTTGGGCTTGTAAACGGTCTTGTTCCGACTCTTGCTCTGCATGATCTGCTGCTGCAGTTTTCAAAGAAGCTGGAGCTGCAGCTAATTGTACATTTTCAGTTCCGGCAAATTGTTTTTCGTCTACCACATTTTGACTAACCTCTTTACTAGATGAGGCTAATTGTCGTGCTTTAGCAAGCTGTTGTTGTTCTGGAGAAAGCAATTTTGATTCATCAATAGTGACATTTTGCTGATCGACTAATGCTTGTAAATCTGGGGGTAACTCAAGCGGCTTCTCAATTGGATCAGGTTTAATTGAATCGACCAAAGTGTAGTTAAAATAGCGAGAATTCGTCAGGTTGTTGGCTAAAGCATTTACACGCCAGAATGTGTAGTCATCGCCCTCTTTCCAAGGTGCCATACTCTCAAGAATATTTAATTTGATTGGCAAGGGTTTTGAAGGATCACTCATACGAAACTCAACCTTACCTAGCTTATATCGCTCACCCGTTTCATATTTGAGGTTAATATCTGCTTTGTTTTCAGGTTGGCTTACTTTTACATCGTGTAAACGCCAGTAGGCATCAAAATATCCATTATTTGTTGCGGCATCGACAATTCGACTTTTAGTTGTTTCATACAGACCATGATTAAAGATATCACCAACATCTTGGTCTGGAACTAAACGAATAACTTGAAACTGTGGTTGTTTTGCACCAGCTCCACTGAATTCAATATTTTGTTCATTAATTCGTACCGGCTCATTTGGAGTAACTTTAACTCGAACACGGCTTGCACTTAATTTTTCAAAACGAAACTCAGCATTGTAATACCCCACCGCTTGAGCGGCCTGATTGCTTAGGCTCCTAAGTTGAGGCAATGCTGAATTAAAATCTTCAAATGATTCTTGAGTAAATGTAGATAATTTACCTTTGATATTTTTAGCCAAATCGTCTGGAGCACCCGTAACCTCAGCAGTAATACGAGGTATTTGCTCCATCGGAATCACACGCGGTGGACGAATTTTATTAAATATCCGTTTAAAGAAACCTTTTTCTTCCGGCGGCTCTTCAGTAACAGCTGTAAGTTCAGGTAAAGTTTTTCCAGTTTCATTAGCTTCGACTACAATCTTACTGTCAGATTGAATCTCATGCATGAGTTGGTCAATATTTACAGGCGCCTGATTAATTTCATGTAATTCTGCTTGTGATGCATCATTCACTACCATTTCTGGATGTTTTTGCGTGCCATTTTGGAAGTTCTGAGCTTCAGTTTTTGCCTCTTCTGCTACCCGATAAATCTCATTTGCCATATTCTGGTCAACAGGCATCACGGGTAAATCTTCGAGGTTATCGAGCGTAATTGGCTTAAATTCTTCAATCTGATTTGGAAATTGTTCTTGTTGTTGCAATATAGCCAAGCTATCTTGTTGCTGCTGTGCTTGAGTTACCAGAGTAGCAACATCAGTAATCGGAACATCATTTTGGTTATTTGTATTTGTTTGTTGTAATGATGGATCAGTTACTGACTGGTTTGCTACTGGCGTTACGGTCTCAGCTGAACTTTGAGCATAACAAGGATTAACACATAAACTTAACAATAGGCTGCTACAAATAAGTTTAGGTATACTCTGCATTTTTAGGATTAAATGCATAGAGTGAGAAAGAGTTGACTGTTTAAACTTAATTTTAGAAGGCATGGAAAACTCTAAACTTATTTTTTAATAAACGCACCAATATGAGGATAAAACTCACTCGAAACCATTGATTTTTCATTTAATCAAGCGTTAAAAATATCATACATGGTTTTCGATGCAAATTAACACTCCGTCACATTTTTTAATAAAACTCAATGAAGCTTGTATATGATGAAACAAGATGAATCCCTGATGACATCACGTCGGTTTGTACCGATGTTTTTTACACAGTTTTTTGGCGCATTAAATGACAATGTTTTTAAGCAAGCTTTATTGTTAGTCATTACATATGGTTGGATTCAACAACAATCTGCCCCTGTAAGTACACTCAATAATTTAGCAGCATTATTGTTTATTTTGCCATATTTCTTTTTTTCAGCAACAGCAGGACAAATTGCTGACAAATACGAGCGCTCACAACTTGTGCGTGGCATAAAAATATTAGAAATCATAATCATGCTTATTGGGTCTGCTGGTTTCTTATTGGGGCATTTATGGCTACTGCTTCTGGCTTTATTCTTAATGGGAACACATTCCACTTTTTTCGGACCTATTAAATATGCAATTTTGCCTGAAATTTTAAAACCAAACGAACTTATGTCGGGCAATGCCTTATTTCAATCCGGTACATCGATGGCAATTTTATTCGGCATGATCTTAGGTGGTGCCGTAATTGCATCATCCGAAGGTAATTTACTATGGATTAGTCTGACTGTAGTCGCTATTGCTTGCATAGGCTATTTATTTAGTCGCTTCATTTTACCCCAAAAAGTTGCTGCACCCGATTTAGATGTTGATTGGAACTTTATTCGTACAAGCTTCCAAACCATTACATATGCCAAAAGTTTACCGTTAGTGTTCACCATTTTATTAGGTAATTCGTGGTACTGGTTTTATGGAGCAACTTATTTAACGCAAATTCCGCAGTTGACTCAACAAAATCTCCATGCATCGGAAAATGTGGTTAGCCTGTTACTCACATTCTTCTCAGTCGGTATTGGGGTAGGTTCTCTTCTCTGCCGTAAAATTGGTGGTTCGGAAATTAATATTAAAATGGTGCCGATTGGTGCAATTGGCCTTACTGTTTTTGCGCTTTACCTTGCAGCGAGTCTAGCCTTTGTACCGGAGAAAACTGGAGCATTACTAACATTAAAAGATATTTTCACTCAAGGCTGGGTTTACTACCATGTCATGATTGCCGTGACTTTATTGGGTATTAGTGGTGGTTTTTATATTGTTCCTTTGTATGCCATGATGCAGGCTTACTCACCGCGCTCACATCGTGCCCGAGTGGTCGCAGCAAATAACATTTTAAATGCTGTATTCATGGTTTCTTCAGCAATTTTCTCAATCTTAATCTTAAGTGTTTTAAAAATTGATATTAAAATACTATTTATTATTACAGCTGTACTTAGTGCAATCTTTAGTATCTGGCTTCTTGCCCGACTAAAACCAATGCTTGCCACAGCACATCTTTCTTTGGAGGACTAATTTATGCGCCACTATACGGGAATTGATCAACTTATTAACTCCTTTGATCAGGCATTACGTAGTCTTGTTCCAGGTGCAACAGCAGCACAGCGACAAAATCCGGCTGAAACGGCTGAAACAAAACTTGGAGTTGAAGATGCTCGCCATGTTGCAGGCTTAATGCGTGTTAACCATAGTGGTGAAGTATGTGCTCAAGCGCTTTATCATGGGCAAGCATTAACGGCAAAATTACCAAATGTACGCCGCGAAATGCAACAGGCAGCAATTGAAGAACAAGACCATTTAGCTTGGTGTGAAGACCGTTTAAAAGAGCTAAATAGTCATACAAGTTTATTGAACCCGATTTGGTATGGCCTTTCATATGGTATGGGTGCTCTTGCCGGTATTGCAGGTGATAAATATAGTTTAGGTTTTGTTGCTGAAACTGAACGTCAAGTTAGTCTACATTTGCAAGATCACTTAAACCAGTTACCTGCTCAAGATGAACGCTCTCGTAAAATTTTAGAGCAAATGAATGAAGATGAATTACATCATCGCCATACAGCGCTTGAAGCAGGTGGTGTTGAATTACCTTATGCAGTAAAAATCACAATGACTGCTATTTCAAAGTTAATGACTAAAACCAGTTATTACCTTTAAAAAAAACAAAGGATTGATCTCATTCAGATCAATCCTTTTTCAAATATTATTTTAAACCATGATCATATTTGAAACGTTCGATATCTCGAATTGAGTTCCAATAGTTTCTGTTAATACGGTCACGATCAATTTGTAATTCTCTTAAAAGCTTACGATAACGTTCACGCTCCTCCGGCTTTAATTTTTCGTTGTAAGCATTATCAGAATACTGCTTAAACTTTTCGTCATAACGGTCATATTCATTTTTTGCATTGTAGTAATCGGAAGCTGCACGATAATAAGGTCTTAACCGATCACGCTGCTCGATTGGACAGACATTAATATTCCCGTTCCCTTCTAAAGCGTTATAAAAAATGTTTGCTGGCTGGCAATAATACCCTAGACCTTCTTTATATCCACGTTCATATGACTTTTGATCTGGAACAATATTAGCTTTCCCACACGCTTTATAATATTGATCTAAACGCGGCGAAGAACCTTTTGAACCGTCTTTCTCACCCACTAATGACCAATTCGCAGTCTTACATTCTTCTACGCTCATTGCAGCACAACCTGAAAGGCTGATTGCCAAAATGGCTAAACCGATATTTTTCATATTAAGAGAACTCAAAAATAAAATTTAAAAAAACGCAAAAAATAAAATTCCAGTACATACACTATGTAAGTCCTACTTTATTCAAGACTTATATATAAATGTTTAACTGGATAAGCGTTTAAGTTTAAAGCAGTTTGACCATCTCACCAAATTTAAGGATCACAAATTCTAATTATGTTTAATTTTTAAAAGCGAAATCATGGACTATCAAGTGGCTCTTATACGTTAATTTTACTTTAAAAATTTATTATTAAAACAAAACTCAAGCCACTGATTATGAATACAAAAAATAAAAATTATTTATAAAACTATCTTTAATCATTTTACTCTTTTTTTACGCGATTTACTTCAAGGGCTAAGGTAGGATTTTAGCTAAATAACCACCAAGGTTTTTTATAATGAGTACGCTTATTTACCCAAATTTAAACTTAAAAGATTCTCACTTTAAGGCATTTAAAATATCAGATGATTTTATTCCACAAACGAAAATCGATACCTTTAACTCAGAACTTTTTTTAAAAGAAGTTGATGAATATTTAAGTTTATATCCTCAGACTCAGCACATTGATATTTGTCTACATGACTTAAACGGACATATTCGTGGTAAACGTATTGACGTTAAGAGTCTGAAAAATCTCTCTCATGGATGTTATTTTCCACTTTCTGTTTACGCCATGAGCCTTGATGGAAAAGTAATTGAAGAGACAGGATTAGGAAAATATATTGGTGAACCAGATAGACTTTGCCTGCCCATTTTAGGCAGCTTGCAACCAAGTGCCTTATCCCCAGAATTAAATGCTCAGCTTTACCTATCAATGCAAGAAGAAGATGGTACAGACTGCCGCTATGAACCACGCAATATATTAAAAAAAATATTAAATCAGCTACATGCCCATAATTACTTTCCTGTCATGGCTGCCGAATTAGAATTTTATCTTTTCTCACCTCAGCATCAGGCTGAAACCTGTATAGAAAACCAATGTTTTGATATAGATGCACCCAATAACTATCAACAAGTCCTAGATGAAGTTGAAAAAGCTGCTCTACTACAATCTATTGAAATTACGGCAATTGTTGCGGAATCATCTCCTGGACAATATGAACTAAATCTTCAGCACAGCTATGACATTTTGAAGCTATGCGATCAAATTAATGCTTTAAAAAGAATTGTAAAACAAGTCGCAAGAAAGCATGACTTAACAGCTTGTTTCATGGCGAAACCCAACTTGGCAAAAGCTGGTAGTGGCATGCATTTTCATATGAGCATGCTGAATCAATACCATGAAAATATATTTAGTTCAGAAGAAGAAAAAGATGAGCTTTCTACCAACTTACTCAATGCAATTAGCGGACTTATTGAGCTAATGCCTGCATCTATGGCGATTTTAGCGCCTAATATTAATTCTTATAGACGTTTTAAAATTGGGCATCATGTGCCATTAGAAGCCAATTGGGATACCAATAATCGTAATGTCGCAATTCGTATTCCATGCTCGGATGTACAAAATCAACGTTTAGAATATCGTGTTGCTGGAGCTGACTGTAACCCCTATCTCGTTACAGCCACTATTTTAGCAGGTGTATCTTACGGCTTATCTCATAAATTACCACTACCAAAACCTGCTCATCTTTTAAAATTTCCAGACGAGCATATTTTATTAGCTAACAATCAACCAGAAGCCTTAAAAATATTTAAAGGAAGTCTTATTTTAAAAGGATATTTAGGCACTGACTTTGTCAAACATTGGTACACGGTTAAGCAGGCTGAATATCAAAACATTTATAGTCAAATGACTGAAGCAGAACAACATTGGGATATATAAATAAAAAAAGCAAAAAAACTATAAACTACTTTGCAAACCCTTAGGGAGAAATACCCTAAGGTTTTTTTATATCTAATTAATGATTTTTCTGTTTAGCTAGAAAACGCAATCCAACACCAGGTTCAGTTGCAATATAACGTGGCTGAATCGCGTTATCCCCCAGTTTACTGCGTAACTTGCCCACTAAAATACGTAAATAGTGCGTATCTTCCTGATGGGTTGGGCCCCATAGTTCTTTTAAAAGTTGTGGCTGGGTTAAAAGCTGTCCTTGATAGCGCATTAATAGCGTTAAAAGTTGAAATTCTTTTCGAGTTAACGTAATTGGTTGTTGCTCGACCCAAACCAAACGTTGCGTAACATCAACTTTAAGATAACCATCGTCATAGACATGCGCTTCTTGCTGAATCGGTTGGTTTCTTAAAATGACACGGATACGTGCCAAAAGCTCTTGCACACTAAACGGCTTGGTCATGTAATCGTTTGCACCAGCATCTAGCAAAGCAACTTTTTCGTATTCATCAGCACGTACAGATAGCACAATAACTGGTACATTCGACCAGCTACGTAACTCTTGAAGGACTTCTTTTCCGTCTAAATCGGGTAAGCCCAGATCTAGAATAACTAAGTCGGCACCTTGCGTTGCTAAAGCTTCTAGGCCTTTGTAACCCGTTTCGCAGAGCGTGGTTTTATATTTTTGAGTTCTTAAAGCAATGTCTAAAAATTTACGAATTTGAGGCTCATCATCAATAATCACAATACGTGTTTCTACAGGTGATGTTTCGGAACTTATCATGAATTTACAACTTATTCTTTTACTGGGTGAATGGGTAATCTGATTTGAATTAAAGTACCTTTATTTTGGCGCCCTGAAAATGCTTCTATTGTACCCATATGAGCACCAATAATCGCTTTTACGATTGTAAGCCCTAAACCAGTACCAAATTTTCCACGGTCTCCTCTTTCCATCGTGTAAAACATATCAAAAATGCGATGTCTTTCATCTTCAGGAATTCCCGCACCTCTATCTTCAATTTCAATTTTTACTTCATCTTCTGATGAAAGTTGAGCACGAATCATGACTGGTTCATCTGGGGGTGAAAAGTTTGCAGCATTTTCTAAAACATTAAAAAAAGCTTGCTCTACCAGTGCAGGGTGAACATATAAACTAATTTGTTGCTCAGGTAACTGAACGACCACTTGCGTATCTGGTTTATAGCGTTTTAAACGGCGGGTTGCCGAACCAATTAATTCATCTACCCCAATCCAGTCTCTTTTTAAAGTTAAGCCTTCGTGGCCTAAGCGTGTCATATCAAGCAAGTTTTGAATATAACGGTCTAAACGCTCACCTTCTAAATGAATTGTTTCAAGTAAATCTTGCTGGTCTTGTTCTGACATATCAGCTTTAAAATTGGCAAGCGTATCTGCGGCTCCAATAATAGAAGCAAGTGGTGAACGTAAATCATGCGATACCGAAGATAATAAAGCAGAACGTAAACGCTCTGTTTCACTGGTGACTTTTGCTTGTTCAAGTTCATTGACCAATTGGGTTCGAAGTACTGCCTGTGCAATATACTCAATTACACTTTCAGTTAGTTTTTTCTGCTCAAAATTTAGAGAAACCACTTCATCTTTAAAGTAAATTCCCACTATACCTAGGCTATTTTTTTGCTCTAAAAGTGGTAAAAACCACCAGTTCGACTGACTAAGGGTATCAGTAAAACGCCCGCACGGTTGTTGATGTTTTAAACACCATTCTGCAGCTACTTTTTCTTTATCATTTAGTTCTATGTCAGATGAAATAACTCTATTTTGGATAGAAATCCACACTTTAGTTTGAAGCTGGGTTTCTAAAGTCATACGACCGGTTTGCATGACTTCTTCAAGATTTACTGCACTAGAAAGCTTACGTGCCAAGTCTTGCATTACTGTGGTGTAGGCATTGGCAGCTTTTAAAGATAAAACTTGCTGGCGTAACTGAGAAGCCAATCGCCCAGCAATTAAAGCTGCTGCAAAAAAAGCAACAACGGTAACCACACCTTGGTGTGCTGAAATTTGAAATGTAAAACGTGGTGCTATAAAGAAAAAGTTATAGGCTAAGAAACAAATAAGAGCAGCTACTACTGCAGCAAGCATTCGGGTTTTAGTTGCTACAATTAAAACTGAAATAATAAAAATAACAGAGAAGTCTTCAATACCTAATAGAACTTCGGCAAAGTGAGCTATAAAAATACTTGCGCATGTTACCGCTAAAACAAAAACACTTTCTTTTAATGATAAAAATGATGGCTTCTCAAGTTGAGCTGTCTTTTTAGTGCCCTGTTCTGGGTGTAAAATCGTTAAAGCAATCGAGTTTTCTTGATTTAATAATTGCTGAGCTAAATTTTTCTTAAATAACTTTAACCACCACGGTGAAATACTTTTGCCAATGACCAGATTGGAAATACCTCGATCAAGCGCAGCATCCATTAACACCGAAGCAACTCGTGGCCCATATAAAACTTCGGTTCGACCACCAAGTTGTCGAGCCAATTCAAATGCGCGGTCGATTTCAATATATTCTTTTTTATATGAATTTGCTGAACTCTGCCCAGAATCCAAACTTTTAGCAACATTCACTACAGTCCATGTTGCTCCATTGCGTTCAGCTAATCGACAACCTGCCCGTACTAAATATTCAGAAGAGCCTTGCCCATCTATCGCAATCATTAATTCATTTTGTAGCGAGATAGACTTCAAGCCTTTAGAGGTATAACTCTGTTTTAAATCTAAATCGACATGCTCAGCAACGCATTGCATTGCCAGTTCACGCAATGCAGTTAAATTTGAAATGCTAAAAAAGCCTTGTAATGCCAGATTCGCTTGCTCTGGCACATAAACTTTTCCTTGATGGAGCCTTTCAATGAGTTCACTAACAGGTAAATCAATTAAACGAATATCTCGAATACGATCAAATACACGATCTGGCACAGTTTCATTTACTCGAATGCCCGTAATCTGATGCACCACATCATTTAAGCTTTCTAAATGCTGAATATTCATGGTGGTAAATACATCAATACCAGCGTCTAGCAATTCATTGACATCTTGCCACCGTCGTTCATGGCGACTATTTGGTATATTGCGATGAGCCAACTCATCAACTAAAACAATTTCCGGATGCCTGAGTAAAATAGCATCCAAGTCCATTTCTTCTAAAGTATGCCCCTGATATTGCATTTCCTTTCTAGCAATTTGAGGCAAGCCTTCCAAAATTTTTAGAGTTTCTATTCTTCCGTGGGTTTCAACAATACCCACAACAACATCTGTGCCCTGTTGATATAACTCTTTAGCGCGGGCAAGCATAGCATAGGTTTTGCCGACACCGGGCGCTGCACCGAGAAAGACCGTTAGTCGACCGGCTTGATATCTGTTGACATGATTTAATAAGGCTTCAGCCTGATTTTCGCGATTGCTTTGCACTTGATATCATCCGGTAAACTAACAATTTTATTTTCAAGTTAATGTGTAGATTGTAATTGATCTAAAGCGATATTGAGTTCTAATACATTAACACGAGCTTGCCCTAGTACACCAAACTGAACTGGTTCAATATGCTTTTGAAGTAACTCTTCTACAACTTTAGGGTCTAAATGACGCGCTTGAGCCACTCGAGCAACCTGTATTTGAGCAGATTCTGGGCTAATATGCGGGTCGATACCACTACCCGATTTAGTCACTAAATCACTTGGAATAGGGACATTACCTGTGTGGTCTTGTTGTTTAACCGCAAGAATCTGAGCATCAATTTGTTTTTGAAGCTCTGGATTGGTAAGGGCTAAGTTTGTGGCCCCCATAGACATTGGGTCATAAGCAACCGCTGAAGGACGTGGATGAAAATAAGCCTCTCCAACAAATGGCTGAGCGACTAATTTTGACCCTAGAACCTTATGGTTTATTTCGATCAAACTACCATTTGCTTGATTGTTAAATAACACCTGTCCCGCACCTGTAGCGATCGCACTATACACAGCACCACAACCGACAAGGGTAAAAATTAGAAGTCCGAAAGATGCTCTTAAGGTCTGATCCAAATTTGCTTCTGAATTTTGTGCATAAGTTTTCATTTCAAACTCCAGATTACAAACCAAATAATTGAACAATCACAACATCAATCGCTTTGATGGCAATGAATGGTAGAACCACACCACCCACGCCATAAATCAACATATTTCGGCGTAGTAACTGAGTTGCAGTTGAAGGTTTAAATTTCACGCCTCGGAGTGCGATTGGAATTAATAACGGAATAATAATCGCGTTAAAAATTAATGCCGATAAAATCGCGCTGCTTGGACTTGCTAAGTGCATTACATTCAATACTTGCATTTGTGGAATCGCAGCAGCGAACAATGCAGGCAAGATGGCAAAGTATTTAGAGACGTCGTTTGCTAACGAAAATGTTGTTAAAGCACCGCGGGTAATCAACTGCTGTTTCCCAATCTCGACCACAGCGAGTAGTTTGGTTGGGTCAGAGTCTAAATCAACCATATTGCCGGCCTCTTTAGCAGCTTGTGTACCTGAGTTCATAGCCAAACCAATATCGGCTTGTGCCAATGCTGGCGCATCGTTGGTTCCGTCACCAACCATTGCAACTAAACGACCTTGTTGTTGTTCGGTGCGAATACAAGCCAATTTGTCTTCTGGTTTTGCTTCGGCAATATAGTCATCTACACCCGCTTCAGCAGCAATCGCGGCAGCAGTTAATGGGTTATCACCTGTAACCATGACAGTTTTAATACCCATTTCTCTTAAGCGTGCAAAACGTTCTTTAATACCGTGTTTAATCACATCTGAGAGTTCAATCACACCTAATACATGATGTTGATTTGCGACAACCAATGGTGTTGCACCTTTTTTAGCAACTTGTTCAACACGTGCTTTTAATTCTAGATCTTGAGAATAATCTTCATCTACAAATTTCAAGATTGCATCTAAAGCACCTTTACGAATTTGCTCACCATTCGGTAAATTCACACCAGAAATTCGAGTCGAAGCACTAAAAGAGATAAATTCGGCTTGCTCAGGTTCTTGCTGTTTTAAACCCTGTTCTTTTGCTAACTTAACAATCGACTTGCCTTCTGGTGTCGGGTCAGCAAGTGAGCTTACCCAAGCAGCAGCTCTTAATTCAGACTCGGTTACCGAGGTTAAAGGATAAAAAGAAGTCGCTTGACGGTCACCATATGTAATGGTTCCTGTTTTATCGAGTAAAAGTACATCAATGTCACCCGCAACTTCTACCGCTTTACCTGATTTTGCCAAAACATTGGCTTTGAGTGCGCGGTTCATACCTGCAATACCAATCGCAGGTAACAAGCCACCAATGGTTGTTGGAATTAAGCAGACTAACAATGCTACGAGTACAACCGGATCAAGTTCAATATGCAAATAATGAGCAATAAATGGTAGGCTAATCACCACAATTAAAAATGTAAGTGTCATCACCATTAACAAGAAGCCAAGTGCAATCTCATTCGGTGTTTTTTGACGATTTGAACCTTCAACCAAAGCAATCATACGGTCCAAGAAGCTTTGACCAGATTCCGCAGTCACTTGCACAACAATACGATCTGTAAGAACTTTAGTACCGCCAATAACACCAGAACGGTCTGTTCCAGCTTCACGTAGCACAGGTGCTGACTCACCTGTAACAGCCGATTCATTAATGGTGGCAAAGCCTTCTACAATCTCACCGTCGGCTGGAACAAGCTCACCTGCATGTACTTCAATAAAATCATTTAAATGAAGTTCGGTGGCTGCAATTTGAGTGGTTTGACGGTCTGTCAAAGAATTAAGTTTTCGAGCAGTCAAGTTTTCTCTTGCTGCACGTAATGAAGATGCCTGTCCACGACCTCTAGCCTCTGCAACCGCTTCAGCATAGTTAGCAAATAAAATCGTAATAAACAAAATTGCTGTGACAACCAAACCAAACACCAGTGTGGCATATCCCATTAAGGTACTTAGAGCAGTGATTACGGTTCCAAGCCATACAATTGCCATGACAGGGTTTTTAATTGCATGCTGTGGTAGCAATTTTACAAAAGCATTTTTCCAAACTTCAAAACTTGGTACTGCCACAGTCGTTTTATGGCTATTTACATGAGTTTGTGTATTCATTTTCACTCGCCTCCTTAGCCTTTAACCAACAAAAGTTGATCGGCAATTGGCCCAAGGACAAGAACTGGCATAAATTGTAATAAGGTAAGCAATACAACAATCGTAATCAGCGTTAAGGCAAAGGTTGGCGTTTCAACCTGAAGGCTACCTGTTGTTTCGGGTGCTTTTCTTTTTGCTGCTAAACGTGTCGCAATCATTAATGGCAAAATTAATGTCGGGAAACGTCCTAAAAGAAGTGCAATGCTACAAGTGACATTCCACCATACCGTATTGTCTCCAAGGCCTTCAAAACCTGAACCATTGTTTGCAAAAGCAGAAACATATTCATAAAACACTTGGCTAATACCGTGTGGTCCAGGGTTTGTGATACCTGATAATCCCGGAATACTAAGACTCAAGGCTGTAAAAGCCAGAATAATAAGAGGCTGAATTAAGATAATAATCGCAAGTAACTTGATCTCTGCTGCTTCAATTTTGCGTCCAAACAATTCAGGTGTACGACCTGTCATTAAGCCTGCAATAAATACTGCAAGTAACAGATAAATCATAAACTGTTGCAGACCACAGCCCACACCACCCCAAATAGCATTAATCAACATGTTAATGAGTTCAACCAGCCCCGTAAGTGGCGCAGAAGAATCGTGCATCATATTGACCGAACCATTATTCACTTGTGTAGTCAGCGCAGCCCATACTGCCGATGCTGCGGGTCCAAATCGTTGCTCTTTACCTTCCATTACTGCAATTTGAGATGCGGTCGATGACATACTTTCAGACCAGACAGCTGCTGCACCTGAAATAACTGACATTAAAAGCATGCTACCAAACACAAAGTAGGCAAATTTTTTACGTCGAGTAAAGTGTCCCACCATAAAAACGACTGTAATTGGAATGAGTAGAATCGCAATCATTTCTAATAAATTAGATAGCGGCGTTGGATTTTCTAAAGGTACAGAACTATTTGGACCATACCAGCCACCACCGTTACTACCCAATTGCTTAACAGCAACCATGGGTGCAACTGGACCTAATGGAATTTTTTGGGTTTGTACGGTATTTGCTTTATCAATAAGCTGTACTTCGGGTCCACCCTGAAAAGTTGCTGGCACGCCTTGGCTGTTAAGCAACAATGACCAAACAAAACAAAGAGGAAGCAAGAAACGGACTGTAGGGCGTATTACATCTGCCCAATAGTTACCAATTAAAATTTGATCTGGCTGTTCAGCAACATCCGCTGCAATATGGCTTGGACGTTGATAAAAGAAAGCTCTTAAGGTCGCAACAACTAAAGCTAATCCCATCATTGGTGTGATGACTTGCAAACCTACAATACCTGTCATTTGCGACAAATAAGACAGTTGAGCTTGACCAGAATAATGCTGTTGGTTGGTGTTGGTTAAAAATGAAATAACTGTGTGTAATGCTAAATCCCAACTCATATTTGGTGCATGATTTGGGTTTAATGGCAGCCATGCTTGCGTCATAAAAATAGCAAAAACGGCTACAGCTAAAAAAATACAGCTAACAACAAATGCTAAAGAATATTGTTTCCAGTTCATTTGTTGTTGTGGAGATATACCTAACAAGCGATATACAGGATTTTCAATCCAACGAAATAATCCATCACCAACCATCGGCTGATTTGCCATTACTTGGGATAGATATTTGCTAAGGCACCATGCTAAAAAAATAGCAATAAATAAAACAAGGATAAGTTCTAACATGGCTATTCTCCTCTATACCCCTTGGCTTGATTTGCCAAAATGGAAATAAGGAGAGATGAAGAAATATCACTTTTTTTGAGTCCGCATAAGGCTATGCCAGACTGATGCAAGATGCGCATTTGAGAATTTATAAGCATCTTTATTGTCCTGAAGTAACACTAATTTAGTGGATTTCAGTATGGATAAAATGCTCGTAAATTCTCTATTGAGGAACTCAAAGGCCGCGTAAATTTTGCGTAAATTTTAGTTTGAAAGACCTTAAAATTTAAAATTAACAACTGGGTAAAGCGTACTATCAGCCTTTAGTTTTTCACAATGCCAAAGTTCATATAAAGGAATTTTTACATCGAGCGCCAAAGGTAATTTTTTAGAATTAAATTGCATATGGTCCAGATCACTTCCCCATGCAATCAAATCTACATCTAAAGAAATATGATGCGATGGTCGAACACGTCCAGAATCTGACTCAAGTTTCTTTAAAAAAGATTCAACTTGTTCAGATGATAAGGTGCTTCGTAATAGACACGCTGAATTCCAGTAATCATCTCCAATACCATCTCGGCATGGAATTTGATAAACAGATGAAAACTGCACTTTCCCCAAAGTTGCTAATTGCGTATAAGCAAAAGTAAAGTGCTGATCTGCGTCTAAATTACTCGCTAGGGCGAGTGCAAAAATTGTTTCTGGTGCGTTCAAGACGAATTCCTACAGCATTAGCTTCTGCAATGATGGCTGGCTTACGGATGGTTATGGTAATTTTTTCAATTGTTGGAAAGGTTTCAAATAAACATTGCAAAACTAGATGAGCTGCGTGCTCGATTAACTCAGGTTTGGCTTGCTGAATAGTTTGAGCCGATAACTCACAAATCTGGGCATAGTTGAGTGTGTCCTCAAGTTTGTCAGATGCTGCAGCTCGGCTCAAATCATTATGGATGGTTAAATCCAACATTAAAGGTTGAATGATTTGTCTTTCCCAGTTGAAACAGCCAATCACTGTCTCAACCTTCAAGCCTTCAATAATAATGGCATCCATAAATTTAAACTGACCTTAGTGCTTTAACAACGAAGCAGGTTCCATATTTTGAACCATTTTCAAACGTTGGTCTGCATAAATATCAGTATATGGTGCGAGTACGCGCATAAAACGATCGAAATAAAGCATTTGCTTAAATAACAAGGCAAAATCTCGAGGGAATTTAATACCGTGGCGCTCACCTACACCCACCATATCCATCATAATGTCGTTTAAATCGGCTGGATTGGTAGACAGAATTTGCTGTGGATCGGCCATTAAGACGCCATTAAACAAACGCTCTAAATCTTGGGCTAAAACCTGAACATCGACCTTATTATGGGTCATGCCCATTTTCAGCATATTTTCAGCCATAGCCTGATAATCAGTCTTTTGCAAAGCATCCATAAACGCGATACATGCTGTCCAGACTTCTGGCTTTAACTGACCCACAATACCGAAATCGATAAAACCAATTCGGCCATCTTCAAGCAACATTAGGTTTCCAGCATGTAAGTCAGCGTGGAAACTCTTACAGAGCATAAGACTGCCAAACCATGTATTCATGGCAGTAATCAGTACTTGTGACGGATCTTTAGCATATTGTTTCACGACACTAAAGTCTGTTAAAGACACACCGTATAAACGCTGCATGGTCAAAACACGGCGCGTAGAAAACTGATGATAAACTTTAGGTGCTGTCGCAGCGTGGTTTTGTGAAATATTTAAATATTCCACAAAGTCATCTAAGTTCTGGGCTTCCTCAATGAAATCGACTTCACGCACCATACGAGTTTTAATTTCATCAACAATGTCAGAAAGAGCAGCAAACTTGATTTTAGGTACTGCACGTTCAAGTAGTTTGGCTGCCCAATGCACCACGTTTAAGTCAGTGTATAAAATAGTTTCTACACCAGGTTTTTGAACTTTTATAACGACATCTTCACCTGTAGTCAGTTTAGCTGCATGAACCTGAGCAATTGATGCAGAAGCTAAAGGCTTTTTATCGATATAGCTAAAAATCTGGCTTAAATCTCGTCCTTCAAATTCAGAAGCAAGTACGCCTTGAATATAACTAAATGGCAGAGTTGGTGTCTGATCTAAACAACCTTGAAATTCTTCTACATATTCACGTGGGAATAGCGATGGTGTACTCGCGATAAACTGACCAAGCTTAATATATGTTGAGCCAAGCGACTCAAAAGTCTCACGCATGAGTTTGGCATTACTTGGCTTATCAGTTGCGTACTTAATACCAGCTTTAGCCGCAACCACTGCGGTTTCACCGATACGGGCAACTGAGCGCAATCCATCAAATAAAATATTTTTTTTCATATTTCTTTAGAACCAGAATATTCGTCTCAAGTGTAGCAAATTTTGCTTTGTTTGCTGATTAGCTTGCCTGACAAAGTGGACAATTTATATCTTTATCAAAATTAACAATACGTTGTGTCATATTTAATCCATCCCAAAGTAACAATTTTTGTTTCAGAGGAGTGCGATTAAGCCCTAAATATAACAAAGTGTGATGTGCTTGTAATGACGCTATCATCACAGGAGTAGTTGCAAGCACTCCTGACTCTGCACAACGAAGGCCTTCGTTGTCATGCTGTTCTTTTGGAAATAAACATTCATAACAAGCTGAATCACCTTCAACCATAAACATTTGCGCCTGAAAGCCAATTGCAGAAGCACTAATTAATGCGACCTGATGCTTTTTACAAGCACTATTCACTAAATAGCGAGTTGTAAAGTTATCACAACCATCCAGCACTACATCTTGGTGTTCAACAAGTCTATCAATGTTATTTTCGTCTAAACGTTCATTAAAGTATTCAACACAGATATAAGGGTTAATTTTCTGTAACCGTTTTGCTAAAACTTCAGCTTTATAACGACCAATATCTTCATGACCAAATGCAATTTGACGCTGTAAATTACTTATCTCAATGGTATCGGCATCAATGAGTGTAATTTTTCCAACCCCTGCTCGTGCGAGTAGCTCTGCACTGCTACAACCTATACCACCAGCACCAACAATCAGTACATTGGCAAGTTTGAGTTTTTCCTGAGCTTCAATATCCCATCCATCAAGTAAAATCTGACGGCTATAGAGATGCATTTCTTCATCACTTAACTCTACAAAATCGATATCTTGAAGCTCGGTCACACGTTAATCCTTTCATTTAGAAGCCAAGTGATTTTATGACTAAGTTCGTCATTAGGAAAGCTATAAAATGGAAACAACTTTTTTATTCAGTTAACTCCCCATTACATTACTTCTCACACGCTTTCTGCAACAATAGAACAATCCATTTTCTGTATTACTTAGGCTAAATATGTCCCAATCATATATTGCACCAGTAGAGTTAGAAAAAGCTTATCGTTTATTAAATCATGGTCCAACTGTGCTGGTTTCTGCACAACATGGTGACGACCGCAATGTAATGGCTGCCGCATGGGCATGTGCATTAGAGTTTAAACCTGCCAAAGTGTCTGTAGTTTTAGATAAAAGCACTAAAACCCGACAGCTTGTCGAGCAAAGTGGTTATTTCACACTACAAGTTCCTTGCTATGCCCAGCTCAATATGACCAAACAACTTGGTACCATTAGTAAGTTGGATGACCCACAAAAACTTGAGCACTGCGGAGTTGAACTATTTTATCAAAAAGATGTGACCAGTCCGCTTGTATCAGGTTGTATCGCATGGCTGGTTTGTAAACTTATTCCTGAACCGCATAATCAGTCAGCTCATGATTTATTTATTGGCTCTGTTGTGGGTGCGTGGGCAGATAGTCGCGTTTTTAGAGATGGGCACTGGCATTTTCAGGATGCACCAAAAGAACTTCGTAGCCTGCACTATATTGCTGGTGGAACGTTTTATTTAATTGGTGAAGAAGTGAAAGCCGACCTCTAATATAAAAATTAAAGGGAAATATTTAAATATTTCCCTTTGCTCAATTTAGCTCGCGTAGGCTTGCTGCATTTTTGCAATTTCTTGCTGCTTCAACAATCCTCTTTGAATTTTTCCGCTCGTGGTTTTCGGTAGGCTGTCCACAAACTCAATTTCTTTTGGATAAGCATGACGAGATAAACGGTTACGAACATATTGCTGTAACTTATCTTTTAATGTTTCACACGCTTGATAAGCAGGCTTAAGTACCACAAAAGCTTTGACTATTTCGGTTCGTTCCGGATCTGGCTTACCAATTACTGCTGACTCTAATACCGCCTCACACTCTAATAAAGTACTTTCAACATCGAATGGTCCAACTCTATAGCCCGATGTTGTAATGACATCGTCAGCACGACCAACAAAATTAATGCCGCCATGTTCGTTTAAAGTGACCGTGTCACCAGTTAAATAATATTTGCCGACAAAGGCTTTGCGATTATTGCCACCATAGCCTTTAAACCACATTAATGGCGATTGCTCCGAGTCCATCGCCAAAATACCAACACCACCTGTTGGTAATTCTTGATAATTTTGGTCTAACACCGCAAAACGATGCCCAGGAATTGCAAAACCGGCTGAACCTACTTTTAATGGGTGCTCAAGCGCATGATGGTTCGCAATCACCATGCCGAGTTCAGTTTGTCCATATTGATCAAAAATATTGACCTCTAAATCCTGTTTAAACCAGTTCACAACCTCAGGTGTTAATGGCTCACCCGCACTACTCACTACGCGTAAATGTTGTTTAATTGAAGGGTCAAATTTTTCCTTAAACCCAAAGAACATACGAAATGCTGTAGGCGAACCAGTTAAATTACTTACTTTATATTTTTTAATTAATTTTATTGCCTGATCTACATTAAATGAACGCTCATCCATAATAATGCCATGACCCAAGCTTAAAGGCCCGGTAATGCCATAATACAAACCATACGCCCAGCCCGGATCTGCCAAATTCCAGAACATATCCTCTTCACGCAAATCGACAGCATGAGTCATATAACCTTTAAATGCCAAAATTGCTTTTAGTGGAACGGGTACAGACTTAGCAAGTCCAGTTGTGCCTGAGGTGAACATCATTAAAAAGTCATCATCAAAGCTACGACTAACTGATTCACATTGCTCAGAATAGCGTTGTAAGGATTTCCAAAAATCGAAGTCATGTTCAGACAAAGGACCAGTCTGATGAACAGTGACAATAACCGGAATATTTAAAGTATTCAGTTTAGGTCGTTGTTCATCATTGGTCACAATCAATTTAGTTTGAGCACTCGTAATACGGTGATCAATTGATTTTGCTTCAAAGGCAGTAAATAAAGGCTGATAAATAGCACCTATACGCCACGCTGCCAAAATTGTAATTAATAACTCAGGCGTTCTTGGTAAAAGCCCTGCAATACAATCTCCAGCTTGAACTCCTTGTGCTTTAAAGAAATTAGCAAGTTTTCCAGAAAGCTCAGCAAGTTGTTCAAACGTATAGTGCTCTGCCTGTCCGTTTTTTCCTTCCCAAATGAGCGCTGTTTTATTTTTTCCTACATAACGCTCACAGCACTCAACATAAGCATTTATTGCTTGGGGGTGCCCAACAAGTTGCTCTTCAATGAGTTGTGCAAGATCAAATTGCTGATAAGCTTCTGCCAAAGTTTTCATGATGCTCACCTTCATTCCGTTTGATGTTTAATTTTGTGTAAGGTCACAAAATCTGTCCTGACTGTTATTGTTTTAGCTAAAGCTCGAAGAATATTTCTTCAACTTTTCCATCTATTTCAAACAAAACTAATAGCAAAAATGCATCATTTCAATTGCAAGAAACCGCACATAGTGTGCGGCTTCTTGCAGTTTTATGTTTAAAAACTCAATACTTTATGATCTAAACTTGAGCCACCTCACGAGCAATCACTAAACGTTGAATATCAGAAGCACCTTCATAAATCTGGCTTACACGAACATCCCGATAAATTCTCTCAACAGGGAAATCACTGACGTATCCATAACCGCCATGAATCTGGATTGCATCCGAACACACTCGCTCAGCCATAGTTGATGCAAAGAGTTTCGCCATTGAGGCTTCTTTTAAACAAGGTAGCTCTGCATCTTTTAAAGTCGCAGCATGTAAAACCAGCTGATGTGCCGCTTCAATCTGGGTTGCCATATCTGCTAAGCGAAAACCAACCGCCTGATGCTGAACCAGCTCTACACCAAAGGCCTTACGTTCATTTGCGTATTGCACGGCTGCATCAAAAGCAGCTCTTGCCATACCGACAGACTGAGCCGCAATACCAATACGACCGGCCGCTAAATTAGATAGCGCAATTTTATAACCCTCTCCCTCTTGGCCCACCAAATTTTCTAAAGGAATCCGGCAGTCCTCTAACGTAATGGTTGCGGTGTCCGAAGCATGTTGACCCATTTTGTCTTCAATACGAGTCACCAAGTAGCCTTGTGTATTGGTCGGTACAAGAAAGCACGAAATGCCTTTTTTGCCAGCCTGTTTATCTGTAACCGCAAATACCAAAGCTACTTGAGCATTTTTACCACTGGTAATAAATTGCTTTACGCCATTGAGTACCCAATGGTCGCCATCTCGCTCGGCTTTACATAAAATCGCGCTTGCATCGGAACCGACATGTGGCTCAGTTAAACAAAAGCATCCCAGCCATTCGCCAGAGGCAAATTTTGGCAAATAGGTTTGTTTTTGCTGCTCTGAACCGTATGCCAATGTAATACCGCAAATCAAAGAGTTTTGAACACTTACGATTGTCGAAATAGCACCATCGCCTGCGGCAATTTCTTCAATCGCAAGCACCAAAGAAACATAGTCCATTCCGGCACCGCCCCACTCATCGGGCACAGTCATTCCCATAGCGCCTAGTGCACCTAAATCTTTTAACTCCTGAGCCGGAAATTCATGGGTCTTATCGCGATGTGCAGCTGTTGGTTTTAACTGATTTTGCGCATAGTTACGCATCATCTCCTGAACCATGCTTTGTTCAGCATTTAGAATCATTTCAACATCCTTATTTTTATTATTTTGCTGCCATACGAATTGCACCATCTAAACGAATAACTTCACCATTTAAATAGGAATTTTCAGCAATATGAGCAACCAAACGAGCAAACTCTTCTGGCTTTCCTAAACGCGATGGATACGGCACCATTTGGCCCAAAGCATCTTGTACATTTTGTGGCATACCCTTAAGCATTGGAGTTTCCATGATTCCCGGTGCAATAGTCATAATACGAATGGCATGTCGCGCAAGCTCACGAGCAATTGGTAAAGTCATCGCCACAATAGCGCCTTTTGATGCAGAATAAGCTGCTTGTCCAATTTGTCCGTCAAATGCCGCAACAGAAGCAGTGTTCACAATGACACCGCGGTCCTCTTCACCTGCTTCAACTGTATTTTTACTCATTGCATCTGCTGCAAAACGCAGCATGTTAAATGTACCTGTGACATTAATATTTAAAGTCTTTGCAAATAACCCTAAGTCATGAACGCCCTCACGGCCAACTACTTTCGCAGAAGGGCCAATACCTGCACAGTTCACCAAACCATGCAAATATCCATGTTTAACCAACACATCTTTAAAGAACTGTTCAGCAGCAACTTCATCGGTTACATCAAGTTTTACAAAGTCAGCTTTTGGCCCTAACTGTTTCGCCTGCTGCTCACCTGCTTCTACATTCATGTCAACCAACGTGACTGAGGCGCCTTGCTTTACCAAATACTCAGCAGTTGCAGCTCCTAAACCAGAGCCGCCACCTGTAATCACGAAATGTTTTCCTTGAATTTTCATTATGTAATGCCCTATAGAAATGTTCTTTAACCTTAGTAGTGAGAGTAAAAGTTGTTTTTTTCCGATACAATTTCAAAAAACCTCAAAATGCTTGCAGCTTTTGATCAATCCAAATTTTGAATATGAAATATTTCACTTGAAATACGTAAAAAATGAGTCTTTGACATGGTTGTCCAATCTTCTTTAAGTAAAGGAACAATTTCGATTGCACTGGTACATGAAGCATTAAGTGCGGCTTATGCCAAAGGGCTAAATATTCAAATTATTCTGAATAAAGCAGGTATTCCTACAGAATTACTCATGACACCTAAAGCGCGTGTTCCGGTAGCAACGTATGCAAAATTATGGATTGAACTTGCCAATGCCATGAATGATGAATTTTTTGGTATGGATAGCCACCCTATGCGTCGTGGTAGCTATAAATTACTTACAAAACTCGTCAGTACGGCTGAAACTTTAGAAAAGGCTCTCTATGATATTTTGAAGTTTTTTAACTTTGTTTTAGATGATATGCGTGGAGAGTTAATTCGAGAACAAGAAAAAGCTTATTTGGTCATTCGTGATCATGACCAACCCAAACGTATGTTTACCTACGCAACCTTTTTAATGTTAGTACATGGACTCATGTGTTGGCTGATAGATCAGCGAATTGGCTTAAACAGTATTGCAGTACGTTGTCCAAAACCGAATGATATTCAAGATTATCTCGTCCGTTTTTGTGAAGATATAAAATTTAATGCCGAAGTAAATCAGGTTGAGTTTGATGCCCACTACTTAGATATTAAAATTAAAAAAGATAAAAAATCGCTTTATGATTTTTTAAAACAAACTCCGCAAAATCTGTTAGTTCGCTTTAAAAATGAAAATGCCTTGAGCGTTCTTATTCGTCGTCATTTATTAAAGCTTCACCCAGCCCAATGGCCCGAACTCAAAGATGTAGCACAGCAACTCAATATTTCGGAAGCTACTGTTCAACGTCGCCTCAAACATGAAGGGGTAAGTTATCAACAAATTAAAAATGAAATTCGTTGTGATATTGCGATTGAACGCTTAAGCAAAAGTAATGATTCAATACAAGACATTAGTGAAGACTTAAATTTCCACGACCCAAGTGCTTTTCACCGTGCCTTTAAAAAATGGACAGGTGTTAGCCCAGGTGCGTATCGAGATAATTTAACTACGCACAAGCAATAGCATATGCATCCAACGAAGCTTTAAGTTTTAAAACTTAAGCTTATGATATTTATGTCTTTTAAATTGAATATTTCATATAACGCATTATTTAAAACTTAATAATGCCTATAAAACATTAACTTATAATTTTATCTAAACTTTTATCTTTCAAACTGATTTACAAATCAAAATAACTAAGTTTGTAAGCCACTAAACACATGAAAGGATGATCCATTATTTTATTTCGGTTCTATTTTTATCATGTCTTTAAAATCAAAATTTTCTCTACCGAAGACTTTGTTGGCATCAACATTGGGGTTCGTATTTGCTTCATCTACTTTTGCAGCAATTCCGACTACACTTAAACTTGATTACGCTTACTACGCACCAACTAGTTTAGTGGTCAAAGATCAAAAACTTCTCGAAAAAGCACTACCCAATACCCAAATTAAATGGGTTTTTAGTCAAGGTAGTAACCGCTCATTAGAATATCTCAACAGTAATAGTATCGATTTTGCTTCTACTGCTGGATTAGCTGCTGTATTAAGTCGAGCAAATGGTAGTCCAATTAAAACGGTTTATGTACAAAGCCAACCGGAATGGACCGCGCTTGTTGTCGCAAAAAATTCACCAATTAAAAGCCTAAAAGATTTAAAAGGTAAGAAAATTGCAGCTACCAAAGGAACAGATCCTTTCTTATTTACACTACAAGCACTAGATACTGTCGGTTTGAGTAAACGCGATGTACAACTGGTCCATTTACAACATCCAGATGGTAAAACCGCATTAGAACGTGGCCAAGTAGATGCTTGGGCGGGGCTTGATCCATTAATGGCTTCAGCTCAAATTCAATCGGGCGCGAAATTACTTTATCGTAATGTAGCATTTAATAGTTATAGCGTGCTTAGCGTGAAAGAAGACTTTGCAAAGCAAAGCCCTGAAGCGGTAGCAGCCGTTATTAAAGCCTACGAACAAGCCCGAAAATGGGCAAAAGCCAATCCAGATAAAGTAGCAGCACTTTTAGCTCAAGAATCAAAACTCCCTCTACCTGTGGCTAAACTACAACTGAGCCGAACCAAATTTGATCAAAGCATCCCATCAGCAACTCAAGCACAAGCACTAAAACGTTCTGGGAAAATTTTGACTGAAGAAGACTTAGTCAGAAAAGGTACGAATGTCAATCAAGTGGTTGATCAGTTGTTAGACCCACGTTTTGCTCAAAAAGTCGTGAAATAGTTTATGAGTGATTCATTTAACAAAGCTGAGCTAAATCATTTCTTAGCTCAGCAGGCTTTAAAATCTCAGAAAAAGCATCTAAACCATAAATTTACACGGTGGTTTAAAGCGCTACTCATTCCACTCATTTTTTTAGTGGGTTGTGAGTTTTTAGTCAGAAATGGCTATATCAATGCTTATCTGCTCCCTGCACCTTCGAGTTTATGGCAATCTTTTTTAGATTTAGCTCATAGCGACCTATTTGCCCATATTTATATTAGTACATGGCGTGTTCTATTCGGCTTTATCATAGGAAGTGGTTTAGGTTTAATTTTTGCGATTTGGGTTGGATTAAGTAAAGAGGCAGAAGCATATTTAGAACCGACCTTTTCAGCAATTAAGTCGATCCCAAGTCTTGCTTGGATTCCACTGTTATTGCTTTGGTTAGGAATTGACGAAGGGTCAAAAATTACGCTTATTGCAATCGGAGCATTTTTTCCAACCTATACCAACACAGTTGCAGCAATTCATAATGTAGATAAAAAGCTCATTGAAGTTGGAAAAGTTTATCGGCTCAATGCTTTTCAACGTGTTTTATCTATTGTTTTACCGGCAGCATCTCCGGGCATTTTAACGGGTTTACGTAACAGCTTAAGCTTATCGTGGATGTTTATGATTGCAGCTGAACTGATTGCAGCCACTCAAGGAATTGGCTATTTACTCAGTGATGGCCGAGAAACATCTCGACCTGATATTGTTATCATTGCAATTATTTTATTAGCCCTACTGGGTAAAGTAACCGATACCTTAATGAAATTTATCGAAAATTGGTTATTACGTTGGCGGGATACACTACAAAAGTAATTTTAAATCCAGCATGCCAAAGTGACTCGATCATTTTGGCCATAGTCTTGAATAGTTTTAATTTGGCTAAAACCATGCTCTGTGAAAATATCTCGAACAGCTTGCCCTTGGTCATAACCATGCTCTAATGCAATCCAGCCTTGTGGTTTTAACCAGTTTTTCCCTTGAGCAATAATAATTTCAATATCAGCTAGTCCCTGATGGTCTGCAACCAATGCACGGCGTGGTTCTGTAGCCAAAGCTCGCATGTGTTCATCTTCAGGGTCGATATACGGCGGATTAGAAACGATTAAATCAAATTTTTGTGGCTCTAGTGCTTCAAACCAAGCACCGCAAGCGAATTTTACACGTTGCAAATTATGAGCTTGTGCATTTTCTTTTGCGACATCTAAAGTAGGCGCATAAATATCGGTTGCTGTTATCTGCCAATCTGGGCGCTCACTCGCTAATGCAAGTGCAATTGCACCTGTCCCCGTTCCCAAATCAACAATGTTTGCATTCTTTGGCAAATTTAGATTTAAAATAGTTTCAACTAAAACCTCAGTATCAGGTCGTGGTACTAAAGTATCTGACGTTACTTTTAAATCAAGCGTCCAAAATGGCTGTGAACCTGTCACATAGGCTAAAGGTTCACCATTTTGAATACGCTCAAGACCAGCCAAGTAGTCTTGCTCTTGCTGAGCCGTTAACTCTTGCTCAAGTCTGAACTTTAATTCGAGTGAATTGATTTTTAGAAAATGCTCAAGCAACCAAGCATTTTCTTGTCGTTCATAACTGTCAGGCTCACCACGAATTGCAAGCGCTTGAGCAATATTCATTAGCCGCCATTTTCCTGTGCAAGCATCGCGAGCTGATCTGCCTGATATTCACGATGTAAGCTATCGAGCAATTCAGTTAAATCACCTTCCATAATGGCATCTAACTTATATAAAGTTAGGTTAATACGGTGATCCGTCATACGCCCTTGTGGGTAGTTATAAGTACGGATACGTTCAGAACGGTCGCCAGAACCGACCAAATCACGGCGCATTTCAGAAGTCGCTGCATCAGCCGCTGCACGTTTAGCATTTTCTAAACGTGATACTAACAATGCCATCGCTTTAGCTTTGTTCTTATGCTGTGAACGTTCTTCTTGGCACTCAACGACTGTACCCGTTGGAATGTGAGTAATACGTACTGCCGAATCGGTTTTGTTAATGTGCTGACCACCCGCACCTGACGCACGGTAAGTATCAATACGTAAATCTGCCGGATTAATTTCAACATTAGTATCAACGTCAATTTCGGGCAGAATTGCCACTGTACAAGCCGATGTATGCACACGACCTTGTGATTCAGTTGCTGGCACACGTTGTACACGATGCGCGCCACTTTCAAACTTTAAGCGGCCATACACGCCATCACCATCTACACGGCAAATGACTTCTTTAAAGCCGCCATGCTCGCCTTCATTTTCAGAAAGGACTTCAATACGCCAACCTTGTGTCTCTGCATACTTGCTGTACATGCGGAACAAATCGCCTGAGAAAATTGCAGCTTCATCACCGCCTGTCCCTGCACGAATTTCTAAATACGCAGCATTAGAGTCATTTGGATCTTTTGGAATCATCAAAATATTGAGCTGGCTTTCTAATTCTTCAAGCAATGCTTTATTTGCTTGAATTTCTTCTTCTGCCATATCTTTAAAGTCGGGGTCCGACTTCATCATTTCAGCAGTTTCAATATCTTCTTCTGCTTGACGGTATTTGCCCCAAACTTCGGTAATTTCAGTTAAATCACTATGTTCACGAGACAGTTTACGGAAACGTTTGTTATCGGAAATCACTTCTGCATCTGCAAGCAATGCGGTAAGTTCTTCATGACGATCACAGAGTTGATCAAGACGTAAACGGAGTGACGCTTTCATAAGAGGAAATATCTCAAAAGTCCAAAAAACTTATCTAGATAAATATAAGAAGATAAGCCAAATCATAAAAATAGCGCATAGTTTACAGTTTATGCCGATTAAATGACATATGTAATCCTTTAAATCGTTAACTTTCCAAAGCCATAAGGATGAATAAATCTAATGATTCCAGAGGAGATTTATTCATCAATCTAAGATTTTCTTTTATTGAAAACAAATAACTCGCTTTTTTAAATCCATATAATAAAAGAGACTTTATTTATAAAGCCTCTTTATCGTTTATAGTTATTTTAATTTTTCTAATAAAGTTTTACCGACAAGAACAGCCGAAGCTGGATTTTGTCCAGTAATAAGCTCACGATCCACCACTACATTTGGCGACCAAGCTTTCGTATTGCTTTGATATTTCGCACCCAGTGACTCTAAAGCAGTTTGCGGATAGAACTTCATTTCACCGCCTTTTAATAAGCCCTTCGCTTGCTCTTCTTCTTGATTGCTAATTACCGTCATCCGGTAGTTTTTATAAATCCATTCTCCAGTTTTGACTGCTCTACCTTGTTCAAGTTGCTTAATAGCTTCCGCAGCATGAGGTAAAGTTGACATCAGAGCTATAGGCCCATGACAAACCAAGGCTGTAGGCTTTCCTGCATTATGAAAAGCGTTAAGAACTTTACCAAGCTGTTTATCTTTTAACAGGTCTTGCATAGGCGCATGCCCACCCGGAATATATATGGCATCAAATTGATCTATACCAATTTGCTCAATACGCGCCAGACTTACAACTGGAGAGTCTTTAGGTGAAGTTAACTTTAGATCATGTAATAAACCAGCATATTGTTTTAATACTTTTTCATCTTGGTTAAAGTACATTGCACTATTTGAAGATTCATCTAACGTTGGAGCTTTCCCTTTTGGGGTGGCAAACGTTACGGTGTGCCCCGCATCTAAAAGCATTTTTGTAGGCTGCATCAATTCATTAAGATAAAATCCCGTTTTAAAAACATGATTATTTTTTAGCTCTAGCTGATCTTCATCTGACAATACAACGAGTACATGAGCTGCATTTACACTTAATGCTGCCGAAGCTGTAATCACTGCAAACATTATTTGATTCAACATCTTCATTATTTAACCTTCATTCCAAGCATTTGCTGGATTTATAACTAGGATGTATATATTCTATTTTTACCCCAAAGGTAGAAAAACAACTAAGTTTGCAAATCTTTTTTGCGTTTGAGGACAAAATGTCTCGTCAATTTGATCATCTTGCCGATGTCGAAATCTTTTTAATTGTGGCTGAGAAGCTTTCAATTAGTGCTGCTGCAATTGATTTATCTACTACACCTTCGGTCGTTAGTAGAACAATTACAAGACTCGAGAAAAAACTCGGTATACAGCTTTTTAGAAGAACCACACGCCATTTAAGCCTGACTGAAGCTGGTCAACTTTACTATGAAAAAATGCAACATGCTTTTCAGTTAATTGACCATGCAGAACGCTTGGTTCAAGGTGAACAACTACAAATTTCTGGAAAAATTAAAATAAGTGTTCCTACCACTTATGGGCATTATCGTTTACCCCCTTTATTAGAAAAATTTCTTCTGCAATATCCTGATATTCAAATTGAAGTCAGTATTTCTAATCGTAACGTTGATTTAATTGCTGAAGGTTTTGACTTAGCTATTCGTCAAGGACAACTACCTAACAGCACCCTTATTGCTAGGCCTTTAGAGCACGCACCTTTAAAACTTGTTGCCTCACCTTCTTATTTGAAACGCATGGGTATTCCCAAAAACTTGGATGAATTAAATCATCATCAATGCATCGCCTTTGAGCTACCGAGTAATGGTAAGGTCACTCCGTGGTTCTTTAAAGATATAGATCAGGAAATTCAGTGGATACCGACAAATCGAATTTTAGTAAAAGAAGATATTCTAGGAGTAGTATCTCTTGCTGAAAATGGTTTAGGAATATGCCAGAGTTACGAATTTATCGTTAATGAAAAAATTCAACAAGGAAAATTAGAACCTCTACTTGAAACATACGCAGGTCATACCCGTCCCTTTTCTTTACTGTATGCGCAACATAAACATATGTCTTCTGCCACAAGAGCTTTTATTGATTTTTTATGTTCAACTCATTGTAAATATACTTAAGAATGTGAAATGAGAATCACTTTTTTCTATATGGATATTAGATATTCTATTTTAATAGAAAACATACAAAGAAGACACTAAACTCTAATAATAGGATGATGGTTCTCCACATTTGAAGAGAAGTGTTTTGTTACATTTGCTGTAACGAAAGATATAAGGTCCTGTAACTTGGGACATGGAGTAAATGATGAAATTAAATGCTTTATTATGTAGTGCTGTTTTGGCTACTTCTATGATGACTGTAGCACATGCAGACAATACAACTCATGTAGCAGCTGCTTCTGCTTTAGGTAGTGTTGCTGGTACTGCTATTGGTAAAAGCATGGGTGGTACATCTGGTGCAACAATTGGTGCTGCTTTAGGTGGTGCTGGTGGTGCAGCAGTTGCAAGTGATCGTCGTCACCGTACAGAATCTGCAATTGGCGGTGGTTTAGGCGGTGGTGCTGGCTATACTGTTGGTAAAAGCATGGGTGGTACAAATGGCGGTTATATCGGTGCTGCGTTAGGTGCTGCAGGTGGTGGTGCTTTAGGTAATAAAATTGCTAAAGACCGTGATTATGATCGATCTTCTAAACACTGGAAGAAAAAACACCGTCATCACCACTAATTTTAGTGATGTAATTAATTTAAAAACACCTTCGGGTGTTTTTTTATGATTACCCTTTTGCCAAACGCATATGCCGTGCTCATGATTTATTCACATCTTAATAGAAACAATACAAAGCAGACACAAAACTATCGTATCAGCATGAGCCTTCTCCATAATTTTCACGAAATTTTTAATTACATTTAGCTCAAGATATAAAGATTGCTCTTTAGCAAAATGAGCATGGAGTTCCAAAATGAAAATGAATATTTGGTTAGCAAGTGCATTAATCGCAACAACCTCTATGGTGTCAGTTGCACATGCAGATAATGGTACCCGTGTAGCGGCAACTTCTGCTCTAGGTAGTGTAGTAGGTACTGCAATTGGTAAAAGTATCGGTGGTACATCGGGCGCAACAATTGGTGCTGCTTTAGGTGGTGCTGGTGGTGCAGCTGCTGCAAGTGACCGTCGTAACCGTACAGAAGCGGCAATTGGTGGTGCTTTAGGTGGCGGCGCTGGTTATACCGTTGGTAAAAACATGGGTGGTACAAATGGTGGATACATCGGTGCAGCAGTGGGTGCAGCTGGTGGTTCTGCTTTAGGTCGTAAAGTTGGCCAAGATCGTAACTATGATGAACGTTATGATCGTCGTTATGATCGTGATGACCGCCGCTATTACAATGATCGCGCTTACTATCGTCATGATAATGGCTTACACCGTGGTTGGTATAAACACCACTAATTGGTACACAGATATTAAAAAGCACCCTGGCGGTGCTTTTTTATTTGGGAGTGAAATTTATATCGAAAAAAACCGATATACATCACCCCATTTATATCGTATTATTTCGATATAACGTTTTTTGAGAATATCGCATGCGATCACTTCAAGACACCAAATTTTCAATTTTGGAACTTGCTCCCATACGTGATGATAAAACAATCGAGTTTTCATTACGTCATGCATTAGAGCTCGCCCAACATGCAGAAAAATTAGGTTATGACCGTTTTTGGCTTGCAGAACATCATAATATGGATGGAATTGCGAGTTCAGCAACAGCTGTTTTACTTGGTTTTATCGCGGCTCATACCCAGCGCATTCGTTTAGGTTCAGGTGGTATCATGCTACCAAACCATGCACCCTTAGTAGTAGCAGAACAATTCGGTACGTTAGCAACCTTATATCCAAATCGTATTGAGTTAGGTTTAGGCCGTGCCCCCGGCACAGATCAGGTCACTATGCGTGCCTTACGTCGCGGGCATCAGGAAACGGAAGATCAGTTTCCTAGAGATGTTGTTGAGATTTTGCAATATTTTAAAGCGCCTCAACCCGGCCAAAGAATTGTTGCAACTCCTGGACAAAATACTCATGTACCAGTCTGGTTATTAGGTTCAAGCTTATTTAGTGCCCAGTTGGCTGCGAGACTAGGATTGCCCTACTCATTTGCATCGCATTTTGCACCACGTATGCTTGGTCAAGCGATTGAGCTTTATCGTGAAAATTTCGAACCTTCTGAATATTTAGACAAGCCTTATGTTTCAATGGGTGTACCTGTTGTGGTTGCAAATACAGATGAAGAAGCTCAGTTCTTGGCAACAAGTGCCTATCAACGTGTATTAGGATTAATCCGTGGTGAAAGTTTAAAACTTAAACCGCCAGTTACATCGATGCAGGGTCTATGGAACACAGCAGAACAGCTTTCTGTTGAAAATTTCTATACGATGGCCCAAATCGGCTCAACTGAAACAGTACGCTCAGGCTTAGAAAAGCTTTTAGCTACTTATGAAGTCGATGAGTTTATTTTTACTTGTGATGTCTATGATACTAATAAACGTTTAGAGAGCTTTACTCGATTAATGCAACTAAAATCAGCCAACTAGAACATACTCTGAATATCTCATGCTTGAGTCTATAGCAGGCATGAGATAGCCACCTATCTGAAAATACTTTACCCAGCCCTCTTGCTTGGTTATTTATATTAAAACGATAAAAAATCATCATAAATGAAAACCAAAAGGACTTTTGGAAAATGAGTATTGAACTTAAAAATAATGTTGCCAAATCAACTACTTTTCAAAATGCAGTTCAGGATTTTGACGCCTTTACTGGTCAAATTCTTTTATCAAATACAATTAAAGAAAATGATTTTTCAAATTTAAATGTAGCGATTATTGGAACAGATCAGGAAACGGTAACGCACTTAGAAAAAATCTGCCAACAAGCAAAATTTGTAACTGTATTTCAAATTACGCCGCATTTTATTTTGCCTCATAGTCAGATCGGCATACACCGTCTCATTACCCACCCGCTTATTGCTAAAAATAGGAGGTTATTTAACAATCGTGTAAAAAGTATCTTAGCTCTACGTTTTCTTGAAACTCAAGTCAATGAAACATGGCTCAAACGTCTTTTGACACCTAATACGGCAAAAGCCAATAAAACATTTTTTAAATCTGATAGCTACTATGCTGCGCTGCAAAGACCAAATTGCAAACTACAAACTTGGCCAATTGTAAAAGTTACCGCTACAGCCATTTATAGTATGGATGGTACTCAACGCCCTGTAGATATCATTATTAGAACTACACCTTAAAAATAAAAAAAAAGCATGGTTGATAGACCATGCTTTTTTTACTCATTTCAAATCATATCGAGTTAAATACCCCTGATCATCATAATGTAAGATGATGCGCTGAGACTTTTGTAACTCTGATAATGACTCGGTACTGACCATAAATTGTGAAGCCAATAACTCAACAGGACTATTCGGAGCTTTGCTGCGGCGATCATCACCATGAAATCTAAGCCAGTTATAACTCGCCCATAAAATCAAGACCAAAGCACTTACGGATATTAAAAGAAGTAAATGGAGGACTGTATTGACCTCAGAAATATGATCTACCCATACATAGTCATAGATGAGATGCCCTTCATAAAACCATAAAAATAATGAAACCAGTGGGAAAAACAGCCACATTAAACAAAACCAACCTACTGTTTGCAAAGTATAGTTTGCGGTTTTATTTTTTACATATTTAGGCTGATCAATATATTCTGGAATATCTAAAATTTCTATGTCATTATTTTCTTTATTTTTCATGAGTTATCTCCTCGAAAGCCTCGGTCAGGACTTACCCAACGAGCACGCTTTTTGGTATTAAATATAGTTTTAGGGACTGCAACTACACTAGTAAATAACGTCAGTAACCAGAAAAATAATGGATACCAAATTACCCAAAAATAATTTCTAAAAAGACGTCCACGGTCATAACGATGATCTATCCATAAACTTACTAAAAATTGGATGAGGCATGTTCCACCCAATATCACGCCATACCATTGGGGCATGAGTGAATTAATCTGCCACTGCTGAGGTAAATCAATAAAAAGTCCGATTAAGAAAAGCAAGAAAATAAATATCATTACATACGACCAGACAATACTGACTAAAGCTTCAAGCATAACTGGCCACATACGGCGTAAACGGATTTTGAACATTTTTGGAATATATTCCAATAAGACTTCTACCCCACCTTGTGCCCAGCGTAAACGCTGCTTCCAAAGGCCTTTAAAAGTTTCAGGCATATAGATATAACAAAGTGCTTGAGGAATATATTGAATATCCCAATGGTCCATCTGAAGCTTCCAAGAGATATCAATATCTTCAGTAATTTTGTCATCAGACCAAAATCCAACACGGACTAAAGCAGTTTTTCTAAATGCAACAATTACACCCGATACTGTAAAAATACGACCATACGTACGCTGCGCCCGCTTAATCAATCCAATAATTGAAGAAAACTCACCAACCTGTAATTTCCCTAATATACTTGAACGGTTGAGAATTCTAGGATTTCCAGTGACGGCTCCAATACGAGGAAATTTTAGAAATGGCTGCATAAGCCAAAGTACAGCATGAGGATGTAGTAAAGCATCTCCATCAATACAAACTAAATATTCGTATTTACTTACTAAAACTCCCGATCTTAAAGCCACTGCCTTACCTTGGTTTTCCGCTAAGTGCACGACCCTTAATCGAGTATCCTTAGCTGCCAACTCATCAAGAATTTCTGCAGTTCTGTCACTACTACCATCATTGACAGCAATCACTTCAAAATTTGGATATTTTGTTTGTAAGGCATAACGAATCGTTTGCCTTACCTGAGCTTCTTCATTAAAACAAGGAATAATAATACTGCACCCTTCATTTGAAGGCTCAGGTAACTGTTGTTCATGGTATTCTCTTTTAAAGAAAAACCAGAGGCCACCTACCATCCATGTCCACGCCATAAGCAAAGGATATAAAAAGGCAAAAGCAAATAGAATATCGAGTAATACTCTCATTACTTTTTCCCCTCAGTTGCTAAACCAGCGAAGGGTTGATACATCACCGAACTCGAATTCAAGCTCATTGGGTTATATAAATACTCATGAACATTTTTTGAATTTTCAAAGGTATAACCTTCAACCCCAAATTTCTGAATACCTGTTCGCTGAATATCGAAAAGACTTTGTTTCACCTCTTGCCAAGCATTTTTCTGATCATTTTCTGGTAATGTTAAAGTCAGCATAATTCGTTGCTTGTATTTCGCATCAAGTGTATTTAAAAGTTCTAAGACATGTTTAAATTGTTTCTGCTTACCCACAACATTAAATTTTAGATTCACTAAATCATGTTGGGTTAACAGTGATTTTAAAAGCGCTGGCAATTGATCGATATGCTCTAAGTCAGGTGTAAGCAGCAGACTAAACTGGGCCTGATTACTCATATTCAAATAAGGCCTTGCAGCTTTTTGAGTCAGTTGACTCAGTTGTGATAATTGCTTTACTTGTTCAACACAGTTACTTTCTTTTATCGTTGCACTTTGCATAGCACAATTTAAAGCAGTTCCGGCATTAAGTTGAATACCACTTAAATTGCTATTAAAACGTGCGATATCTTTAGCTAAATCTGCCACCAAAAACGGTTTATTTTTTTGAGGATATACAGGTAACTCTAAAATGACCGCTTGTCCTGCACGAGTCTGTGCCTGCCATAGACTACGGTTTAAGATATCTTGTTTAACTGGCATTTGAGTTGTTGGGAAATAAGCAATGTCATATTGCCCATCTCCATCTTGATCATCTAAAGGCTTCAATATCAGCGTATTGTTTTTTAAGCTATAAAGTTTGGATAACAATGCCCCTAATTTTTCATCTGACTGAATATTGGTTGAAGCAGCTAATTGTTTTAAATCCATACTCACAAAATGTTTTGGCTGTTTATATAAATCTTTCTCTGCCGAGTTCAAGATATTGAGTAAGGTCTCAGACAACTGTTCAGCTGTAGAGTTATCCACCATAAGACTACGTTTAAAGGTAACGTCATTAATCTGATTTACCCCATCACGTCCTAAACTAAAAGAAAAAGTGAAACCTGCCTGTTGAGCTAGTTTTTCTAACTGCTGATTGACCGCACCATACGGCCATACAATTGCTTTTGGTTCTACACCCAATTCCTTTTTTAAAACATCATGAGATTTTTTTAAATCTTTTAAAATACGTTGCTGATATTCCACATCCGTTTCATAACGCGCTTGTGATTTTAAATACATATAAGAAGTTGCTGCGGGTTGTTCATTCCCTTGAGGGTTAGCAAGCACACCATGATGCAAATCATCACTATGACTCGCAAACTCAGCTAAGCCAGAAGCCTGCATTTCTCGTACTTGCTTCCAATTGACTAAGTTCCCTTGTCCATAGGCTTCATAGCCAGCTTTTGTATTACCGTTAAGCCAACTGGTTGGGAGTGCAAAAACTGCCGGAATCCGATATTGCTTGAGCAATGGAAATATACGACTGTAGCTACTTAAAGCACCATCATCAAAGGTTAACAAAATAGCATTATGAGGTAGTTCTTTACCTTGCTTACGAGCCTCTTCAATATCTTTCAGGCGAATTGGCTTCCAGTCAGATTGACTCAACCAGTCAAAGAATTGCGCTAAATTTTTAGTTTGAATTGCATAAATATCCCGATCGCCCTCTTTTAAAACATCATCTCTGACATCATGAAAAGTTAAAGAAACTGTATGATTTTTTGGTAAATCTTTTTCTATTTGGGCATATGTAAATTGCAGAGGTAACAACGTTGAAGCTAAAGCACAGCTCAACATTTTCGAAAATAAATTATTCATTAAAAACGCCCTTCAAATCCGAAAATACCATAGGTATGCTGTTCATCATGTCCATCGTAAGGATGGTATTGCCAACCAATTCCATAATTGAGTTGCCATGTACGTGATAGCTGCCATTGATGTTGATATTGCAAAGAATAGGTTGGCTTAGTGGAATAATCGGCTTGTTTATAAAGCCCCACTCCAGCCTCGAAATGCTGTTTAAATGAACGCTCATATTCACGCCAAGTCACCCAGTCATGGCTTAAGTTCAACTCCGCGCTGTAATGCGAACTTGGGCTAAAATAAGTAGTTTGATCTTGGCTATTACTGCCATAAAAACCACGAACAGTGCCATAAGTAATGTGATGCGGCGCCGCAAATAGTCTTTCACGCCAAAAAGTTGAAAATTCTTGTTGTTTATTACCATCATTGATATCAGTCAGACCGTAACTTGCGCCAATTTGACGTGATTCATCTTTTTGCCATGTCAAAGCAGCTCGGTAAGACTGGCCATCTTCTCCCGCATCAATTGCCTGTAGAGGGATGTCAGCCTGGCTGTTATATTGCAATTGATACTGCCAGTGATCGTTTAACCACTGAGACCAATCAAGACGAACACCTGCTTGTCCGCCATCTGTACTTTGCGACAAGATCGCAGACAATGCCTTACGATTAGCTTGCCATTCGGCCCCCACACCATAGCGCTGGTTATGCACGTCACCAAAATTGTATTCACCATAACGATCTTGATGCCAAGCAAATAAACGATAATTATCCTTAATCCAAGGGCTATTAAGACGTGTTTCCATTTCACGGTCTTTTAAACCATTCTGCCCACTTACAGTATCACTATTGTCGGCCTTATTTTGGCCCCAAGTAGTTGAGTGTGAAATTGTGGCTCTATTACGATCATCCAACTCTTTGCGGCTTTTTATGACACCACTATCATCAGGATAATATTGCACTAAGTTTTGAGTGGTTTTCCGCCATGTCGGAATATCACCTAAAGCTTGAGCATTCTGCATTTCATTAATGCGAGTGTCTTTAGCAATCGGATCTATACCATTTAACCGGGAAATTGTTTTTTTTGCCTCTAGCGGTTTTTCTCTCCACCGTTCTACACGCGCAAGATTATTAATCAGGCTCTCATTCGCAGGTGCTTGCTCGACTGTTTTTTGAAAGTGCTGTTCAGCTTGATCCAGGTGATTAGCGTAGGCTAAATGCATCCCTTTTAAAGCAATATAATCATCACGATCAGGATGGCTTGTTTTATCTACACCCTTCGCCTGACTATATTTATAAGTCGGAATAAGGTGATCAACTTTTGCCAAAAGCTGTTCAGCTTCCTTATATTTTTCCTGTTCAATATAGGAATAATACAATCCGGTATAGACGATCATATCCGGATAATTTTTTTCGTTTAGAAGAGTCTTATAAGCAAGTTCAGCTTGCTTCGGCTTCTGCTCCGCCAAATAACTATCAGCAATTGCATGACGTACATATGCCGGTAATTTTTCGAGTGGAATATTCAACTGGGTGAAATTCTCTATAACCGCTTTTGAACGCCCTCTAAAATCTAGCGCATACAAATAATCGTAGTGAAACCTTAAATAGTTAGGGTTGTTTGGTGACATTTGCTGTTGTATTTTTTGCCCTTGTTCTAACACAGCATCTAATTCGGCATAGCTTTCTGCATCTGATAAGCCTTGGCGATTTAAGTATTTATAGCGGGCAATTGCATTATTGACATGCTGAGAAAACTCACTGACTTGTAAAGTTTGCTGTAACTGCTGAGTTTGCTGATTTTTTTCGTTAACTTGAAGTAATTGCTGGGCTTTTTTATATACCCCAATAGCAGCCAAGTCATAAACATACTCTTGCAAAACAGCTGAAGACTTAGAATTTTGCTGATAAGCTTGTTCAATTGTAGCTAAGGCCTCTACGGGCAAATTTATTAAACGGTAAGCATATGCAACCTGTACCAACTGATCAGTATTTAAACCTTTAATGTTGATATTTGATAACTGAGTTTTAGCATTCGTTGAGTCCTGAGCTTCAGCATATAAAACCGATAGTAAGATACGCCCATCGACTGATTTTTGAATATTAAGTTTATTTGACCAATCAATTGCTGTTTGAAAATGTTTAAAATCACGAAAATTTCGAATTAAAGGTAACTTTGCATATTCAGGAAAATTCACATAATTAATATTTTCTAAAAAATTGGAAAAATTCGTCAGATCCTTTTTTTCACTTGACATAACAATTAAATAATCAGCAAGCAATTTTTGATCATACGGATAATGTTTTAACAATTGATCGAGTTGAGAAACAGCCTGTTGAGTTTGGCCTGCTCTATAATTTTGAACAGCTTGCTCACGCAGTACATCAACTTGAGCTGCGTATAAATGAATTGGTAAGAGATATACCAATGAAAAAACACATTTTTTTAGCATTTTGATAATCGGATAGTCCCATATCGAGATGGGAAATTATAGTTAAAAATGTGAAATGCATCACAATAATAAAATAACAAGCGATAGAGTTAATAAATGGAAAATGTGTAGAAAAAAGTATTTGTTTATTTAAAAAATAATTAAAAACAACTATTTATTAAAATATAGATTATTATTTTATATACATTTCTTTTCAAAAAGCTTATTTTATCTCACAAACTCCCCATAAAAAATTTACACGTTGATAACTAATCAGAAACTATTTATTAACTTAGCGTTTTATATTTAAAACTTTTATTTTTAATATGTATTGAAAATAAAAAACCATTCAATTCCAATATATTAATATTATTCAAATTGAATGGTTTAAATAAATATTTGATTTAATTAACCGATACGTCGTTTTAAACCAGTCATTTGTAAAATACGAGTAGAGATTTCTTCAATCGACATTTCAGTTACATTTAAATATTTAATACCTTCTGAAATATAAATACCTTCAATCGCTCTTAATTCCATTTGGCACTGGCTAAAACTTGCGTATCGACTATTCGCTTTACGCTCACTTCGAATCGCCACTAAACGTTCTGCGTCAATCATTAAACCAAAGAGCTTACTACGGTGTTCTCTTAATACTGCTGGTAAACGGTTATCATCTAAATCTTCTTCGGTTAAAGGATAGTTAGCAACACGAATACCAAACTGTAAAGATAGATAAATAGAAGTCGGAGTTTTTCCGGAACGAGACACACCAATTAAAATTAAATCAGCTTTGTCATAGTGTCGGGTGCGTGCCCCATCATCGTTATCAAGTGCAAAGTGAACAGCATCAATACGGGCTTTATAATATTCAGAGTCGGTTACCGCATGTGTTTGCCCAACCAGTGTGGTTGGTGGTGTACCGAGCTCCTGCTCTAGTTTACTAATTAATCCTTCAAACACATCTAGATTAACTGCTTTAGCCGTATTAATAATTTCTCGTACATGCGGATCAACTAAAGTATCAAATACTAATGGTAAGCATCCATCTCTGGTTTGACATTTATTAATCTCAACCACAACTGCCATTGCTGCCTCTTCAGTTGTAATATAAGGCATGATGTGAATATCAAAATCTACATTGGGAAATTGGGCTAATAACGAATGTCCAAGGGTCTCGGCAGTAATCGCAGTTCCATCAGAAATAAAAAAAACACTCCGCTTAAATTGTTTACTTTCTGACATTAAAATTCTCCTTAAACATTTGTCTTAGTGCTATATAATCTTTATAGTAAACTGATCTTACATGACTGTCGCTTAGTAAAATTCTCAACTAAGCACTTTATTTTTTTAATTTCATGCCAAGATAGACATTAATACTGCAAAAGTGGAGTGAAAACTTTGGAAGCGCGCGTAATCGGTCTAGAAAAATTAGGGAAACACGATGTCGAACTCGTAGGTGGGAAAAACTCATCTTTGGGTGAAATGATCAGCCATTTATCAAATGCTGGTGTATCGGTACCTGGTGGTTTTGCAACAACTGCACAGGCCTATCGTGAGTTCTTAGACCAAAGCGGTCTTAACGCTCGAATTCAAGCAGAACTTGCACAGCTTAACGTTGATGACGTAAATGCACTTGCAGAAACAGGCGCTAAAATTCGTCAATGGATTGTAGAGACTCCACTCACTGCAACCTTAGAACAAGAAATTCGCGCCGCTTTTACAGAACTTTCTAACGGCAACCCTGATATCGCGGTTGCCGTTCGTTCATCTGCAACTGCTGAAGATTTACCAGATGCATCTTTCGCGGGTCAACAAGAAACTTTCTTGAATATTCGCGGTATTGATAACGTACTTATCGCCATCAAAGAAGTATTTGCTTCTTTATATAATGACCGTGCTATTTCTTATCGTGTACACCAAGGCTTCGATCATGATGTTGTCGCATTATCTGCGGGTGTTCAGCGCATGGTGCGCTCTGAAACTGGCGCTGCGGGTGTAATGTTTACCCTAGATACCGAGTCTGGTTTCCGTGATGTCGTATTCATTACTGCATCTTACGGTTTAGGTGAAATGGTTGTGCAAGGTGCGGTTAACCCTGATGAATTCTACCTTTCTAAACCATTATTAAATGCTGGAAAACATGCGGTATTACGCCGTAATCTTGGCTCTAAGCACCAGAAAATGATTTATGGTGAAGAAGGCTCAGCAGGTAAGTCTGTGGTTGTTGTCGACGTTGAAAAACAAGAACGTCAACAGTTCGCATTAAATGATCATGAATTACAAGAGTTAGCTAAACAAGCGCTTATTATTGAGCAACATTATGGCGCTCCGATGGATATTGAATGGGCAAAAGATGGTGACGATGGTCAAATCTATATTGTTCAAGCTCGTCCTGAAACCGTAAAAAGCCGCCAAAATGTTGGCACAATGGAACGTTACCTACTCAAGCAAAAAGGTACTGTACTTTGTGAAGGCCGTTCAATTGGGCAGCGTATCGGTTCTGGTAAAGTCCGTATTGTTAACTCAATTAAAGAAATGGACAAAGTACAAGACGGTGACGTACTTGTATCAGACATGACTGACCCAGATTGGGAACCAGTAATGAAACGTGCTGCGGCTATCATCACTAACCGTGGTGGTCGTACGTGTCATGCTGCAATTATTGCTCGTGAACTTGGTGTACCAGCAATTGTAGGTTGTGGTAACGCAACTGAAGTATTAACTGATGGTCAAGAAGTTACTGTTTCTTGTGCTGAGGGTGACACTGGTTTCATCTATGAAGGTGCATTAGATTTTGAAGTTCAACGTAACTCTATTGAATCTATGCCTAAACTTTCATTCAAAATCATGATGAACGTAGGCAACCCTGACCGTGCCTTTGACTTTGCTCAAATTCCAAACGAAGGAATTGGGCTTGCTCGTTTAGAGTTCATTATTAACCGAATGATTGGGGTCCATCCTAAAGCCCTTCTTAACATTGAAAGCTTACCTCGTGAAACTCGTGCTGCTGTAATGACACGTACAGCTGGCTATGCATCACCTGTAGAATTCTATGTTGAAAAACTAGTGGAAGGCATTGCAACACTTGCAGCTGCTTTTGCTGATAAACCAGTCATTGTTCGTATGTCTGACTTTAAGTCAAACGAATATGCAAACCTTATTGGCGGTAAGTTATACGAGCCGGAAGAAGAAAACCCAATGCTTGGTTTCCGTGGTGCAAGCCGTTATGTTTCGGACAACTTCCGTGATTGTTTCGAACTTGAATGCCGCGCGCTTAAAAAAGTTCGTGATGAAATGGGTTTAACCAATATCCAAATCATGATTCCATTTGTGCGTACAGTATCTGAAGCAAAACGCGTGATTGAGTTGCTGGCTCAAAATGGCTTGAAGCGCGGCGAGAATGGCTTAAAAGTCATCATGATGTGTGAATTACCAACTAACGCATTATTAGCTGAACAATTCCTTGAACACTTCGATGGTTTCTCTATCGGCTCTAACGATTTAACTCAATTAACACTTGGTCTTGATCGTGACTCTGGTATTGTTTCTCACTTATTCGATGAGCGCGATGCTGCTGTAAAAGCTCTTCTTTCTATGGCAATTCATGCTTGTCGTAAAGCCGGTAAATATGTCGGTATTTGCGGTCAAGGACCATCTGACCACCCTGACCTTGCAAAATGGCTAATGGAACAAGGTATTGAATCAGTATCTTTAAACCCTGACTCAGTTTTAGATACATGGTTCTTCCTTGCTGAAGAAAAAATCAAGCAAATCTAATTTGTTATAGAAAAAGACCCATCCGTGGGTCTTTTTTCATCTTTAGAATAGAGAATTTTTACTTATGCAAATTTACTTGGCACGTAATAATCAACAAGCTGGGCCTTATACCTTAGAGCAACTAAATCAGATGTTGGCAAGCCAACAAGTTTTACTTACTGATTTAGCTTGGCATGAAGGCATGACAGAATGGAAAGCTTTAGGAGAATTAACCCAAGGTAAACTTGTATATCAACCTACGGGTTATTCTGCTTTTTCAGCAAATACAAATACGCCTTATAACGAGACTATCCAGCAAATTCGAGTCGAGACTAAGACACATGAACTTGCTTCAATTTCATCTCGTGCGCTTGCAAAAATTATTGACTTATTACTTTGGCTACCTATTGCAGCCATTCCATCTTTTTTCTTTAACGAAACTCAATATAAACAACTTTTTGAGTTACAAAAACAGATGCAGTCTGCTGAAGTTGCATCAACCAAAGCAGCTGAACTTCAGCAGCAGCTTTTTACACTAATTCCAGTGGAAGCGTGGCATACAATGTTACTTTATGTAGTAATAATGCTCGCTATTCAAGCATTTTTGTTGACCAAGTTTGGGCAAAGTATTGGTAAAAAAATTGTCGGAATTAAAATTGTCGATGCTGAAACTAATGGTAAAGTTAATCTAACACGTATCTTCTTACTCAGAAGTATCGTTTTCATTATATTAAACTTACTATTTATGCCAATTAGTACAATTATTGACTATGCTTTTGCATTAGGACAAAAGCGACAGGCTTTACATGACAAAATTGCAAGAACAAAAGTGATCAAATGACAGTGAATGACTGATTCATTTAATGTCTAAAAAAAAGGAGGCGCCCCGCCTCCTTTTTTCTATAGAGAGTTGATATTTAAATAAAAGCTCCATCATAATTCGATACCCTACAAAAAAAATCGGGTTTTAAAACAATTATTTCAAGCTGCTTTACATGTAGCTTAGTTTGTCGATATGAGGCATAATGCCCTACAACGTAGCGGTGTCGCATCATTGAGAAGTCTAAATTTTAAGACTAGCGTTCTCAATCATGCGACACTTTAATCGCTATCCCATATTTAATTAGGGAATGGGACTCTTCACCGAGGTTGTAAAATGAGACAAACGATTTTAGCTGTATTGTCTTTATCAACGCTTGCCGCACTTTTGACTGGGTGTGGTGGTGATATGGTACTTCTAAACTCTAAAGGTCCAGTTGGTCAAGGTCAAAGTGACCTTATGATGACTGCGATCTATTTAATGTTACTCGTGGTGATTCCTTCAATCATCATGGCATTATGGTTTGGTTGGAAATATCGTGCGTCAAATAAAGATGCAGACTATAAACCTACATGGGCACACTCAACTGCAATTGAAGTTGTAGTATGGGGTATCCCTGTCATTATTATTGGTATTTTAGCTTGGTTAACTTGGTGGGGTTCCCACAAGTATGACCCATACCGTCCTTTAGAATCAGATAAAGCACCTTTAACTATTCAGGTTATTGCTGAACAGTTCAAGTGGATTTTTATTTATCCTGAACAAAACATTGCGACTGTTAACGAAGTACGTTTCCCAGAAAAAACTCCGTTAAGTTTCAAAATCACGTCTAACTTCACAATGAACTCATTCTTCATTCCGCAGTTAGGTGGCCAGATTTACGCAATGGCAGGTATGCAAACTCACCTTCATTTGTTAGCAAATGAAACTGGTGTATATCGTGGTTTCTCTTCTAACTACTCAGGCTATGGTTTCTCTCAAATGCGTTTCAAAGCGCATAGCGTTACAGAGCAACAATTCAACGAATGGGTAGCAGCAGTTAAAGCTGGTAATGGTTCAACTATTAATCCAGAAGCAGTGCAAAAAGCTACGCTTGACCAAGCTGAATTGGCAACCTTACGTGATGGCGATCGTTCTAAGCACCAAATCGAGCATTTAGTCAATCGTGCTAAAGCTGCTGGTGATCAAGAAGCGCTTGCTAAAGCAGAAGCGATGAAACCGTTCCCGACTAAGCCACACCCTGTGACTTATTACTCTTCAGTTGAACCAAAACTGTTTGAAACAGTTATCAACCATTATATGAGTAACTATCATGGTGCTGACCACTCTGCTGGGCATGCAACAGCAGAAACTCATGCTGCAGCTGAACACGCTGCTCAAGGGGAATAAGACATGGATATGATTTTTGGTAAATTGGGTTGGGACTCTATCCCGACAGAGCCAATCGTACTTGTCACCATGGTCTTTATGGCACTTGGTGCAATTGCTGTGCTTGGCGGTATCACCTATTTCAAAAAATGGGGATATTTGTGGAAAGAATGGTTTACAACTGTAGACCATAAAAAAATTGGTATCATGTATATCATCGTATCTGTCGTCATGCTTTTGCGTGGTTTCGCCGATGCGATCATGATGCGTTTACAACTTTTCCTCGCTAAAGGCGGTGGTGAAGGTTATTTACATCCTGACCATTACGACCAGATCTTCACCGCACACGGTGTAATCATGATCTTCTTCGTAGCAATGGGTCTCGTTGTAGGTATGATGAACATCTCTGTTCCTTTACAGATTGGTGCTCGTGACGTTGCTTTCCCATTATTGAACTCTTTAAGCTTCTGGTTATTCGCTGGTGCTGCTGGTTTAATGATGCTTTCACTTGTATTAGGTGAATTTGCTGCGACTGGTTGGATGGCTTACCCTCCTCTGTCTGGTATTCAATATTCTCCTGGTGTAGGTGTTGACTACTATATCTGGGCACTTCAGGTTTCTGGTCTAGGTACGCTTTTATCCGGTGTTAACTTCTTCGTTACCATCATCAAGATGCGTGCACCTGGCATGAAATTAATGGACATGCCTATTTTCACGTGGACTTCACTTTGTACGGCAGTATTAATCATTGCATCATTCCCTGTATTAACAGGTACGCTTGCAATGCTTACATTAGACCGTTACTTTGGCTTCCATTTCTTCACAAATGAGCTTGGCGGTAGCCCAATGCTTTATGTGAACTTGATCTGGACATGGGGTCACCCTGAAGTATATATCTTGGTATTACCAGCATTTGGTCTATACTCAGAAATCGTTGCAACCTTCTCTCGTAAAGCGTTGTTCGGTTACAAGTCTATGGTGTATGCAACTATCGCGATTACTGTTCTTGCGTTTGTTGTATGGCTTCACCACTTCTTTACCATGGGTGCTGGTGCGAACGTTAACGCGTTCTTCGGTATCATGACCATGGTTATTGCGATTCCTACTGGTGTGAAAATCTTCTCTTGGTTATTCACCATGTACAAAGGTCGCATCACCTTTACTACTCCAATGTTATGGACGCTCGGCTTCCTTGTAACATTCGGTATCGGTGGTTTAACTGGTGTACTTATGGCTGTTCCGCCTGCGGACTTCTTGGTACACAACTCATTATTCTTGATCGCTCACTTCCATAACGTAATTATTGGTGGTGTGGTGTTTGGTATGTTTGCCGGCATCATTTACTACTGGCCAAAAATGTTTGGTTGGAAGCTCAATGAAGCATGGGGTAAAGCTGCATTCTGGTTCTGGTTCTTTGGTTTCTATTTTGCATTCATGCCACTTTATATCCTTGGTTTCATGGGTATGACTCGTCGTTTGAATACATATGACAACCCTGAATGGGATCCATACCTTGCGATTGCATTATTTGGTGCTGTTCTTGTTGCGATTGGTATTGCATGTTTCTTAATGCAAATCATCGTTGGTTTCTTACAACGTCACCAAAACATGGACCACACAGGCGATCCATGGGATGCTCGTACACTTGAATGGGCTACTTCTTCCCCTGCTCCATTCTATAACTTTGCGCATGAACCAGATGGTAGCGGTATTGACCGTTTCTGGACTGACAAAGAAAACGGTGTAGCATACGCACGTAATACTAAATATGAAGACATCCACATGCCGACTGATCGTGCTGCTGGTTTTGTCATTGCAATGTTCATTACACTTCTTGGCTTTGCACTTATCTGGCATATTTGGTGGCTCGTTGTTGTTTCATTCGTTTCAGCTGTTATTAGCTTGATCGTAAGCTCATTCACTAAGAATGTTGATTACTATGTTCCAGCTGCTGAAGTTGAGCGTATTGAAAACGAACGCTATGCTTTACTTGAAAAACACTTGAAGAAGGACTAAGGAAATGGCTGAAGTACTTCATCACGACAACCATGGCCACGATGGTCATCATGAACATGATGATACAGATTTAACGGTCTTTGGTTTCTGGACATACTTGATGAGTGACTTGATTCTTTTCGGATCACTCTTCATTGCGTTCGCTGTATTAAGCAGTCATGTTCCAGCAGGGACTCCAAGTGCATATGACCTGTTCCATAATTCATTAGGCTACGTGTTAACTGAAACATTTGCCTTATTGATTTCATCGGTAACTTTCGGTTTTGCTGTACTTGCCTCTTATAAAAAGAATGTAAATCAAGTTATTACTTGGTTATTTATTACATTCCTTTTTGGTGCAACCTTCATCGGTATGGAGCTCTATGAATTCCATCACCTTGTAGAGGAAGGTCATGGTCCAACTCATAGTGCATTCTTGTCATCGTTCTTTACTTTGGTTGGTACGCACGGTATCCACGTAACTTCTGGTTTAGTGTGGATGTTGGTATTGATGTATCAAATCAAAACTAAAGGTTTGACTTTACCGAATACACGTCGTCTTGCTTGCTTAAGCTTGTTCTGGCACTTCCTTGACATCGTTTGGATCTGTGTATTCAGCGTCGTTTACTTACTGGGAGTTCTCTAATGAGTAGTCATGAGCATAATGCTGCTGGTGCGTCACACGGTAACTTTAAGCAATACACTGTAGGTTTTATTCTATCTGTTATCCTTACTATCATCCCATTCGGGATGGTGATGGCAGGTGGTTTCAGCCGCGGTCTTTTAGTTACAGTGATTGCAATTACTGCCGTTGCTCAGGTTCTTGTACAACTTGTGTACTTCTTACACATGAATACATCATCTGAACAACGCTGGAATATGATTGCATTTATCTACACGATCCTATGTATCGCTGTACTGTTAATCGGTTCTGTGTGGATTATGAATTATCTTCACTACAATATGATGATCTAAACTGATTGTCATGTTGAAAAAGTATTTATTCCTGACTAAACCAGGAATTCTCTTCGGTAATTTCGTTACCACCTTGGGCGGCTTCTTCTTAGCCGCCCAAGGCTCTATAGACATCTTATTATTATTATTGCTCACTCTCATTGGAACAACGTTAGTCGTTGCCTCAGGTTGTGTTGTCAATAATGTTATTGATCAAGATATTGATACAAAGATGCAGCGCACTCAAAACCGCGCACTTGTTAAAAAAACCATCTCTCCTACTGTTGCGCTTATATATGCGTTTCTACTTGGGATAATTGGTTTTAGCATTTTGTGGTTTGGTGTAAATGGTTACGCATTTTTGTTTGCAGTAATTGGTTTTGTTGTCTATGTCGGTTTTTATAGCTTGTGGACCAAACGTACCTCAATCCATCAAACCGTTATTGGTAGTATCTCCGGAGCGAGTCCTCCTGTTATTGGTTATACAGCGGTAACTCATCAATTTGATGTGGCAGCCTTGCTTTTGTTTTTAGCATACGGTTTATGGCAAATGCCTCACTCTTGGGCAATTGCAATTTATCGTTTTGATGATTACAAAAATGCAGGAATTCCAATTTTGCCTGTAGCACGTTCTATTTATCGTACGAAAATTGAATGTGTAATATATATCCTGTTATTTGCAGCTGTTTTGAACGGGTTATATTGTTTTGGTTATACCAATGTATTCTTTTTAATTACCTTTAATGCTTTAACCGCATACTGGTTCTATTTATCGATTATTGGATTCAAAGCCGAAAACGATCAACTTTGGGCTAAACGTTTTTTCCTCTACTCGGTCATATTAATTACCCTGTTAAGTTTGAGCTTTAGCTTTACCTATCAATCCCCTGCTCCAAATCTTCCTCTCTTTTAATTAAGGGAGGATTTCCTCCTCAAAAACAACTTTTCATATTTCTTATCAAAAGATTTGTTTTTAGTCTAATTTTTACCTATAATTCAGCCTTCGCATTTTTTGCGACGTAGCTATTTATATTTTAGCTATGACTCCTTGCTTCTAATTTTTTAGGGGCTGTTTAAACCGTAAGGAGCTGACAATGCGTCATTACGAAATCGTACTTTTGGTACATCCAGACCAAAGCGATCAAGTTGTAGGTATGGTTGAACGCTATATCTCTCAGATCAAAGAAGCTGATGGTCAAATTCACCGTTTAGAAGATTGGGGCCGTCGTCAATTGGCTTACCCAATTAACAAAATTCACAAAGCGCACTACATTCTTATGAATGTTGAATGTGGTCAAACTACGCTTGATGAGTTAGAAGAATTATTCCGTTATAACGACGCGATCATTCGTAACCTTATCATCCGTCGTGAACACGCAATCACTGAAGAGTCATTGCTTGCTAAGAGTGCTGAAGAAAAGCGTGCGCGTAAAGCTCAACGCGAAGAAGCACAGCAAGTTGCTCAAGAAGCTGAATAAGGAGAACATCAATGGCACGTTTTTACCGTCGTCGCAAGTTCTGCCGCTTTACAGCTGAGAATGTTGCGTACATCGACTACAAAGATATCGACACTTTAAAACAGTACATCACTGAAAACGGCAAGATTGTTCCTAGCCGTATCACTGGTACTAAAGCTCGTTATCAACGTCAATTAGCACTTGCTATCAAACAAGCTCGCTATTTGTCTTTGATTCCGTACACTGACAACCATAAGTGAGGTGATCTGTGGACGTTATCTTATTACAACGCATTAAGAACCTTGGTAAATTAGGCGATAAAGTATCAGTTAAAGCTGGTTATGGCCGTAACTTCCTTATCCCTCAAGGTAAAGCAGTTGCAGCTACTGAAGCTAACACTGCTGCTTTTGAAGCTCGTCGTGCTGAACTTGAGAAGCAAGAAGCTGAAGTATTAGCTGCTGCTCAAGCACGTGCTGAACAATTGAATGAAGTTAACATCGTTATCACTGCTAAAGCTGGTGACGAAGGTAAACTCTTCGGTTCTATCGGTACTCGTGACATCGCTGACGCGTTAACGAATGCTGGTCTTACAGTTGACCGTGCAGAAGTTCGTTTACCAAACGGTGCGCTTCGTCACACTGGTGAATTCAACATCGCAATCCAATTGCATCATGATGTTGTTGCAGAAGTTCTCGTTACTATCGTATCTGAGTAATTTCTCATCAAAAAAAGAGCATGCTCACGCATGCTCTTTTTTTATCTCTTAAATTTATGAAATAAAATTAGATATATTAATTCCTGATCAGTTCTTCAGTTTAATTGGTTTTTTAATTAGGTAGTTTATTTATTTTTGTTTTAAGATAGTTCTCGGCTTAAAACCCTTTTTTGTGCACACATTTTATCATCAGGTCTAATTATGTCTCAGGCGAATGCCACTTCTTTAACGCTTTCATCTCTAACAGAAAATAAGACGAGTGAATCAGGCCAACTTAAAGAGTTTCGCACTCCCCCACACAATTTAGCCATTGAACAAGCAGTGCTTGCTGCATTGATGACCGTTGCTGAATCTTTTGAACAAATCAGTGACCTACTCAAAGAAAATGATTTTTATGCCACTCGTCATAAATATATTTACCGTGCAATTGAAAAATTAGCGCAGGAAAATTCACCGTACGATGCGGTATTAGTGAATGACTGGCTTTTAAAACAAAACTTACTTGATGCTATTGGTGGTGAAGAATATTTAATGCAGCTTATGGCTGATTCACCTTCAAGTTTCTATAACCTTGAAACCTATGCAACCAAAATTAAAGAATTCTCTACACTAAGAAGTATGATCAAGGTAAGTACTGAAATTTTACAAAATGCTTATGACACAAAAGGGCGTGGTGTTAGTGAAATTTTAGATTTGGCCGAAACCAGTATTTTCTCTTTAGCTGAACAGCACAATAACAATAAAAAAGATTCTGGTCCTAAAGCAATAAGCTCTGTAACAGCCGATGTTATTAGTAAACTTGATGAACTTTCAAAACTCGATGGCAATATTACTGGTTTAACTACTGGCTTCTTAGAGCTCGATAATAAAACTTCCGGTATGCAACCTGGAGATTTAATTATTGTCGCGGCACGTCCGTCTATGGGTAAAACTACCTTTGCCATGAACTTGGTTGAAAGTGTTTTGCAATACAATAAACTTCCTGCTCTCGTATTCTCTATGGAGATGCCAGCTGACTCAATTGCAATGCGTCTAATATCCGCAATGGGTAAAGTTCACCAAGGACATTTACGTTCAGGTAATTTAGATGCAGATGAGTGGACTAAAGTTACTGGTACTATTTTGCAGCTTCAACAAATGCATTTATACATTGATGATTCGTCAGCTTTACCACCAACCGAGGTTCGTGCCCGAGCTAGACGTATTGCAAAAATGCATGATGGTAAAATCGGCTGTATCATGGTCGATTATTTACAATTAATGAAAGTTCCGGGTATGGGCGATAACCGTGTTGGCGAGATCTCGGAAATTTCACGAAGCTTAAAAGCCTTGGCAAAAGAAATGCACTGCCCTGTGATTGCACTTTCTCAGCTTAACCGAAGTCTGGAAAACCGCCCAAATAAACGCCCAGTAATGTCCGACTTACGTGAATCGGGTGCGATTGAACAGGATGCCGACTTAATCATGTTCATTTACCGTGATGAAGTCTATAACAAAGAATCTAAAGAAGCAGGCACCGCAGAAATTATCATTGGTAAACAGCGTAACGGCCCTATTGGTACCGTTCGCCTTGCCTTTGAAGGCCAATATACTCGTTTTAGTAATCTCTCTCCTGAGTATTACAGCCAATATGATGATGAAGAATAAACTCTATCTCTAGCCCAAAGGAGTAAATGAGGGTGCGTCAAGCAACAGTTTATATTGATCGCCAAGCGCTTCAATATAATTTAAACCGTGTCAAACAACTCGCAGCAAATTCAAAAATCGTAAGTATGGTAAAAGCCAATGCTTACGGACATGGAGTCAAAGACTGTTTAGCAGCCTTAAATGCCTCAGATGCCTTTGGTGTCGCCTGCCTACAAGAAGGATTAGAAATCCGTGAACTTGGTTTCGAACAACCAGTTACTTTAATTGAAGGCGTATTTTCTGAAGATGAAATGCCCGTCGCAATTGAGCAAAAATTTGAATGTGTTATTCATCATCAACAACAGTTTGAATGGTTAATTAAACACAAACAAGCATACATTGCCCAAGGCTTAAAAGTATGGGTTAAATTAAATAGCGGTATGAATCGTTTAGGTTTTAAAAACCCAGAAATTATTGAAGTCATTAAAACTTTAAAATCTGAAGGATTTACCTGTGTACTTGCTATGCATTTTGCCAATGCAGATGTAGACCATCCTTTAAATGAACAACAAAAACAGCAATTTTTGCAAGTAAAACAAGTTTGTGAACCAGTTTTAGCGTCTTGCTGTAATTCAGCGGCTATTTTTAAATGGCCAGAACTGAATTTTGACTATGTACGACCAGGTATTATGCTCTACGGTGCTTCACCTTTTGCAGATAAAACAGTACATGAGCTTGATTTAAAACCAGTTATGACTTTCACAGCAGAAGTTATCGCGTTAAACCATATTCAAGCTGGTGAACATGTGGGTTATGGTTCAACTTTTTGCGCCCAACAGGCTATGGATATTGCCATAGTTTCTATTGGCTATGGTGATGGTTATCCAAGAGCTTATGTTAAGCAAAATTTTGTCGCTATTGATGGCAAACTTTGTCCAGTTGTAGGACGTGTAAGTATGGATATGATAGCGATTGATGTCACAAATACTCAGGTAAAACTTGGTACCCAAGTGGAACTTTGGGGTAATCATCGTTTAGTTGATGACGTTGCTGAAGCTAACGGCACAATTGGTTATGAATTACTTTGCCGCTTAAGCACTCGTCCAGTCCGTCAAAGTACTTAATAATTTAGTAAATAAAAAAATCCAAGCTTGCTTGGATTTTTTTATTTGAAATACCTTTTAACGCCAATAATCATCTGTAGGTTTAGGCATTTCCTGTAAACCACGACGTAAAGTATCCGACCACTGACGACTAATTTGTGAAAAATACGGATCATCTTCACTAATTCGTTTACCCATAGGAATCACAAAACTATCTCTGCTATAGACCAAGGCATCTAATGGTAAACCTACCGACACATTAGAACGCAGTGTTGAGTCAAACGAGATTAAACTACAGCGTAGAGCATCATCTAACGGCATTGCATAATATAAAGCACGATCTAAAATAGGTTTACCATATTTACTTTCACCAATTTGAAAGTAAGGCGTGTCGGTTGTAGCACAAATAAAATTACCTTGCGGATAAACATTATAAAGCTGCATATCACCGCCTTTAATTTGTCCACCCACCAAAATACTACAAGCATAATTCATTTGTTCTTGAGTATCTGAGCTAATATCTTCTAAAACATTTTTTAAAGTTTTACCGACTAAATCAGCCACTTCAAACATTGTATTAATACTATATAAATTAGGCTCTTGCTGCAAAGTAAGCGCATTTTGCAAATGCCCGATAACCGCTTGTGTCGTTGCTAAATTACCTGCTGTTTGCAAGGCAATAAAACGCTCTCCCGTTACACCGAAAGTATGAAGCTTACGAAATACAGAAATATGATCGACCCCTGCATTAGTTCGAGTGTCACTTATAAACACCAAACCCTGTTCTAATCTCAGCGCACAACAATAGGTCATTTCGTTCTCTTTACATTCAACAAGCCAACACTTGAACCACAGACATCATATTTTCAATACCACCCTGTTCTCGCACACCTCTAATTGGGGCAACATCAAGATAGTCCCGTCCAACTGCGAGATAAATATGATGCTTTGGCGTAAACAATTGATTGCTTACATCAAAACAATACCACTGATTATCTAAAAATACCTCCGCCCAAGCGTGACTGGCAAGGTGCGGATAATTTTGATCAAATAAATAACCAGAGACATAACGTGCTGGTAATTGTAACGCACGACACATGGCGATTAAAACATGTGCATGATCTTGACATACTCCTTGAGCTGCATGAAAGGCTTGCGTGGCAGTCGTATGAACAGATGTACTATCTGGTTGATATGGCATCTTTTGCAGAATATTTTCACTGAGCAAAGCAATGTGTTGTCGATCTTTGACGGTTACAATTTTCTGGGCAAAATCCAACATTTCAGAATCATATTGAGTGGCCGCTGTACTTTGAAGAAATATTTTTGATGGTATAGGTACATCTACTCCACCTATCTCTTTATTTAAAAGCTCAACAATACCCTGCGCCATAAAAGTAAGATGTTGGTATTCATAACGCTGCGTAGCGGTTAACCAAATATTATTAAAAATATCTCTTTTGAGTGTCTTATCACCTGGCACACTGATTGCCCAATTCACAACATGTTGATGCAGCGATGTTTGAGGCATCATCTTAATATACTGAATACTGTTTTTAGCAGTTTCAGTATATTTATAATGCGTTTGATGATTAATCATCAATTTCATAATCATGCCTCGAACATATATTCCAGCTGCTGAGTAAAATTATAATAAGCATCCCAAGACGGATGATCTTTTAATAATTGCCAAGATTGATTTAGCTTCTCCCATCCTAAGTCATTCAGCTGTTGAAGCAATTTTTCTAGCTCCTGTAAAAGTCCCGTAAGGTCTTGCTGAAAACGTAGTTGTATATCTAATTGCTCTACTTTCTTTCCTAAATTCAGAAATAAGGCTATATCTTCATTTTCAGAATCAAGTATTTGATTACATTGAGCTAAAGCTTTATTTAATGAATCAGGATGAGCTTGAAGTGACTTAATCGCATGATTCAGTTCGGCATAAGCGCTAGAAGATAGTATCCCTCTTAATTCTTGAATATTATCTTTAGCAATCATGAACTGGTTCAGTAATGAATATGTTTGTTTCGTATCCAACATATAGCAGTTCAGTAATTCTGCTTGCTCAATGACCAGTCCAAATGCCGCTGCAAATTGAGTTGCTTTTTCATCATCGGTAAATGGTAAATGTGATACAGCAAATTTAATCCGCATTAAATAACGGCCCAACCAATAAATGTGGTGTGCACTCGAATTGAGTAAAACCATAAATTTCCTCTTTAACCGACTATTAGGAATGTAGCGTTTCAACGACCCATGTATCTTTAATGCCTCCTCCTTGTGAGGAATTTACGACTAAAGATCCTGCTTGCATGGCCACTCGTGTTAAGCCTCCCGGTACAATTTCAGTGCGATATGGGGAACTCAATACAAACGGACGTAAGTCGATGTGGTGCTCAGCCACTCCTGATGTCGTTAAAGTCGGTGCAACAGATAAAGCTAATGTTGGCTGTGCAATATATTCGTGTGGTGTAGCAATCAATTTTTTTCTAAATTCATCAATTTCACATGCACTCGCCTTAGGACCAATTAACATGCCATAACCACCAGACCCTTGAGCTTCCTTAATCACTAATTGATCTAGATGAGACAATACATAGTCTAAATGTTCCTTTTCGCGGCATTGATAAGTAGGGACATTTTTCAGAATTGGTGTTTCACCTAAATAATATTGAATCATCTGATCAACATACGGATAAATCGATTTATCATCGGCTACGCCAGTACCAGGTGCATTTGCAATCACTACATTTTTTTGTAAATAAGCGGACATAAGACCTGCTACCCCTAGGGCACTATCAGGTCTAAAGGCAAGCGGATCTAAAAAATCATCATCTAACCGACGATAAATCACATCAACCTTTTGACGTCCACGAATTGTTTTTACAAAAACTTGATCATTTTCTACAAATAAATCTCGGTTAGTAACCAGTGGCACATCCATTTCACGTGCCAAAAAGGCATGTTCGTAATAAGCACTATTAAAACGCCCTGGCGTTAAAACTACGATAAAAGGACAATCAACCTCTGAGTTTTCTTGAAGTATTTCTTTTAATAAGCTTGGGTAATGTTCAATGCCTTGCAAATTATTAGCAGCACAAAGTTCAGGCATGAGTTGCTGGCTAATATTTCTACATTCAATCATATAAGAGACGCCAGAAGGTGTTCTTAAATTATCTTCTAGTACAAAAAATTCACCTTCGCCATCTCGTATAATATCTATACCGCTAATTTGAGAATAAATTTTACCTTTAAGCTTGTGCTTGAGCATGTGTGGCTGAAAAGCCTCATGACAAATAATATGATTTTCTGGAATTAACTGTTCCTTTAAAATATGTTGTCCATGATAAATATCATCTAAAAAATAGTTTAAAGCTTTAACTCGCTGTGCACATCCAGCTGCTATTTTCTCCCACTGTTTTTTTTCAATTACTCTCGGGATTAAATCAAAAGGAATGGTTCGCTCTGCACCCTCTTTATCGCCGTAAACATTAAATGTAATACCGTGATAGAGAAAATGTTGTTTGGCCTCCGCATTTAACTGCTTAAGCTCATCTAAAGTTCGAATGCTCAACCATTGCTCAATTTTTTTAGAAGCAGCACCGTTAGATGTCACATCGTCTAGCATTTCGTTAAAAAACTGCGATTTTAACTGTTCAAATAAGTTCGTTTGTACCGAAAGATTGTCCATAAACGAAGTCTGGTTAAGTAATGCGGTGGTCGCCTGCTCTTGTAAAAAATAATCAATATCGGCTTGTAGGTCTTTCTCTTGTTCTGACATAGCAACCTCGTCTTATCATTTATCTATATTTCATTTTTAAATAAGCAATTTCAGTGCCACTTATATATCTATAATGCTTATTGGCTTTCGTTGTTATAACTTTCTTTTAAATTTTAGCATTGATTGTAAAAGGTGCCATAAACCGAATCTGACAAACTTGCTAAATGTGTAAAGTTTTTTTATTGTGTTGACACCAAAGCAATTGGATATAGATGTATTACGCTTATGTCTGTAATAGAAAAAGAAACTTCAAATAGTTTATATCGCCAGTGGCAGATTCTATCTCGCCTTCCTACCGGTAAATGGATCGGGACTCGAGAATTGCAAGAAATGCTTGAGCGTGAAGGTATCGAAATCAGTTTAAGAACAATTCAGCGTGATTTAAATCAAATTGCTCAGCGTTTTCCAATTGAAAGTAATAAAGCTGTGCCTCAAGGCTGGCGATGGCAATCAGATGCACCAATTCAAAGCTTACCGCATATGACAAGCTCTCAAGCAGTAACCTTTATGATGGTTGAAGAACATCTCAAACATTTGCTCCCACCAAGTCTACTTGATGAGATGGGTCCTTGGTTTGACTTAGCAAAACGTAGTCTGTCTACACAAAATAATGTAAGACAATGGATTAATCGTGTCCGTATTGTGCCAGCAAGCCAACCACTGATTCCACCTGTAGTCGACCGTGCTGCTCAACAAGCAATTTACGAAGGCTTACTGCAAGACAAACAAATTGAGTGTGTTTATCAAGCCCGTGTAAATCAAGGCGAAGATAAAACTTATATTTTAAATCCGCTTGCATTGGTCCAAAAAGGTGCTGTTATTTATTTAATTTGCACCCGCCATGATAAAACCGAAGTACAAACCTTTGCCCTACACCGCTTCAAATCCGCTAAGGTTTTAGAAAGTCGTGCGCTCCACCCCGTTAATTTTGATATTGATCATTATATTGACTCGGGTGCTTTAGGTTTCAGGGTAGACTACAACCAACCTACTGAATTGATACAGCTCACCTTAACCATGACTGAACAAACTGCCAAAACTTTTTATGAAAGTCAGTTAAGTAAAGATCAGACAATTACTCCAATTGAAGAAAACATTGTCGAAGTTACGGCGACTGTTCCTTTTACATCTCAACTCGTCTGGTGGTTACGAAGTTTCGGTAAAAAGTTGCTCCATATTGAACCAGTTCAAGTACACAATGCAGTACGAGAAATTGAACCTGATAACAAATGACTAGATATAAAAAAGAGAACCGTCAGGTTCTCTTTAGATTTTGAATAATAATTTTCTTAATTTTATATTGGTATTTATAGTTTTATTTATTTTCAGATCATTCTGTTCTCCTCCACCAAAATGATCTGCTTCTTCTTTTGCGCTATGTTGAACATGAGCATTGGCATGCCAAATCATATCCATTATAGCGAATTGATTTCATTGTCATGTTTAAAGCCCTCTTGTTTGAACGTGAATTCAATATAACGTTCGTTTTAAAACATGTGAAATAAGAAAAAAAGGAAGTGAAATCTATTTTCTTCCTTAGGAAGTTTCCATATATTTTTTGATAAGAAAATAAAAAGCCCAGTCTTAACTGGGCTTTTTTAATGACTTAAATGATTAAGCTGTTTTTTTGATCATGTTATTTTTACGAATCGTGATCATTACAAGTTGAACAGCAGCTGGGGTAACACCAGGAATACGACTTGCTTGAGCCAATGTTTCTGGACGCACAGTTTTTAACTTCTGAGTAATTTCACGAGATAAACCTGAAACAACATCATAATCAAAATCGGCAGGAATCTTGGTTTCTTCAAGACGCTTTAACTGAGCTACATCTTCATGCTGACGGTTAATATAACCTTCATATTTAACCGCGATCTCGATTTGCTCACCCACTTGTTCTGAAACTTCTGAACCCGTAAGTTCTGCGATTTGAGCAAAACTAATATTAGGACGTTTGAGTAAATCAATCGCACTACATTCTTTACTCAAGTCAGCACCAGTCATTTCGACAAACTTTTTACCCATTGGGTTATTAGGCGCTGCCCATAAATGCTGTAATCGAGATGTTTCACGTTCAACTGCTTCCATTTTTTCACAATAAGCAGCCCAACGAACATCATCAACTAAACCAAGCTCACGACCAATAGTTGTTAAACGTTGATCGGCATTATCTTCACGTAACATCAAACGATATTCCGCACGTGAAGTGAACATGCGGTATGGTTCTTTCGTACCCAAGGTAATCAAATCGTCAACCAATACACCCATATAAGCTTGGTCACGTTTCGGTGTCCATTCTTCTTGCTCCCAGGCACGGCGAGCAGCATTTAGACCTGCAAGTAAACCTTGGGCACCAGCTTCTTCATAACCGGTAGTACCATTAATTTGACCAGCAAAATACAAGCCGTTAATAGCTTTGGTTTCAAGGGTAAATTTCAATGCTTGCGGATTAAAATAGTCATATTCAATTGCGTAGCCCGGACGCAAAATGTGGGCATTTTCCATACCACGAATTGAGCGTACAAGTTCAAACTGAACATCAAATGGTAATGAAGTCGAAATACCATTTGGATAAAGCTCATGTGTATCAAGACCTTCTGGCTCTAAAAACACCTGATGTGAGTCTTTATCAGAAAAACGATGAATTTTGTCTTCAATTGATGGGCAGTAACGTGGACCTACACCCTCAATAACCCCGGTATACATTGGTGAACGATCTAAACCACCACGGATAATGTCATGGGTTTTTTCATTGGTATGTGTGATATAGCAGTTCACTTGTTCAGGATGCATTGAAGCATCCCCCATAAATGACATCACTGGAGATGGGAAGTCACCTGGTTGTGGTGTCATAACAGAGAAGTCAACTGAACGGGCATCAATACGCGGTGGAGTACCTGTTTTTAAACGACCTACTGGTAGTTTTAATTCACGCAGACGCTGAGCAAGAGCAATAGAAGGAGGATCTCCTGCACGACCACCGCTTGATTTTTCTAAACCAACGTGAATAACACCACCCAAGAATGTACCTGTAGTCAACACAACAGTTTTTGCGTCGAAGCGAATACCCATTTGGGTCACAACACCCTTAACGGTATCGCCTTCCACAATCAGGTCATCAGCCGCTTGTTGGAAAATATCAAGATTTGCTTGGTTTTCTAATGTCTCGCGAATAGCAGCTTTATAACGAACACGGTCAGCCTGAGCACGTGTTGCACGTACTGCAGCACCTTTACGCGAGTTTAAAATACGGAATTGAATACCGCCTTTATCGGCAGCTAATGCCATTGCACCACCGAGTGCATCAATTTCACGTACTAAGTGTGATTTACCAATACCACCAATTGCTGGGTTACAGCTCATCTGACCCAAAGTCTCAATGTTATGGGTCAAAAGCAAAGTCTGTCGTCCCATACGCGCCGCAGCAAGTGCCGCTTCCGTACCTGCGTGACCGCCACCGATAACGATAACATCATAAACTTTAGGATAGTGCATGAGTACAAAAACACCAGAAAAAAAAGACGGAACATTATAGCAAAATTATCTGCTTATTGATGTACATAATTACAAAATTGTCATCACATGATTTACGCTACACCACATGTTTTGACATTTTGTTTCAGGAATTCAATACAAAGTGAATGTTTTTAAAAATTTTTCATTCTAGAATAAAAAACGTACAGCACTTCTACGACTTTAAAATTAACGCAACGAGAAGGAACACAAAATGAAAACGACCATGTTAAAAATCTTAACTGCATTTCTCCTTTGTTTTTCAGGCGTAACGTTGACCCACGCTGCGACTAATCATAATGCCAAATCGACTCACACTACTAAATCGAGTCATACTGCTAAAACAAGCAAGCATGCTGCAGAGTCAGGTACATCAGTAACACAAAAAGAACTGAGAGCTTGTGCTAAAAAACGTCAGGGTGATTGGGTTTCTTACAGCCATAATGGTGCAACCTTCAATGGTACTTGCCAACCAAACGAAAATGGCAAACTACAATTTAAGGCCCCTGCTCCCTAATATAGTTTGAACCTAAGGTATAGAAAAAAGTTTTAATTTTTCTATAACACAGCGAAATTTTCAAAAAGCGGTCCATTAAAGATGGGCCGTTTTCTTTTTTAAACCATTCTAGTCGGCTACAATACACCTTTAAATAAAATTTTTAGGTCCTTTTCGTGAAGTGGTTACAAATACACATTACCGTTGATCAAGAACAAGTTGAATTCACAGAAACACTTTTAATGTCTCTAGGTGCGGTAAGCGTAACGCTGGATGATGCTGAAGATCAGGCTTTGCTTGAACCATTACCAGGCGAAACACCTTTATGGAATAAAGTTATTGTTACAGGTATTTATCAACAAGACGAACAAGACCCAATTGATGTTGACACTTTAGAAGCTTTCTTAAAAGCTCAACTTCCAGATGTACCTATGCGTCATGAAGAACTTGAAGACCAAGTTTGGGAACGTGCATGGATGGATTATTATGAACCGATTCAAATTGGGGAAAAATTCTGGATCGTACCTGAGTGGTTAGAACCACCAGAAGCAGATGCGACTAATATTAAACTTGATCCAGGCCTTGCTTTTGGTACAGGTAACCATGCAAGTACATTTTTATGTTTACAATGGTTAGGTAAAACCGATGTAAAAGATAAAATCGTTATTGATTATGGTTGTGGTTCGGGCATTTTAGGCGTTGCAGCTTTATTATTAGGTGCTAAAAAAGTCTATGCGACAGATATTGACCCTCAAGCTGTTCTTGCGACAAAACAAAATGCAGAACTCAATGGGGTTTTAGACCGTCTATATGTGGGTCTTCCTGAAGAGTTCGATCAAGAATTCAAACCTCAACAAGCAGACGTTTTGGTGGCAAATATTTTAGCGGGACCATTAATGGCACTTGCGCCAGAGTTTGCACAATTACTGAAATCTGATGGTGAGTTCGCACTTGCTGGTGTAATTGAAGAGCAAGTAGCTGATGTTTCAGGTGTTTATTCTGAATTTTTTGATATATTAGACGTCGAAAAGCGCGAAGAAAACTGGTGTCGCATATCAGGAAAACGCAAAACAATAAATTGAGACTATTTAACTCATGAATGAAAAGCAAACCCGCTGCCCTAAATGTTTAACAGTTTATAAAGTTTCTCTAACCCAGTTAACTGTTGCTCAGGGCATGGTTTGTTGCCCTAAATGTAATTTAAATTTTAATGCTCTAACCAACTTAGTTAATGTTGAACTTCCAGAAGCAACAAACTCATCTGTTTTAGCTGACGGCTCGATTCAAACACGATATATGACTCATTCACATGTGTTAGATATCTTTGATCAAAAAGTTGAAAATTCTAATATTGATCTTTTGACGTATTTAAATAATTTAAATTACTTCCATAACGAGCCAATCAATGCGCTCCCCAACCTCAACTTAGCTGAACAAGCAACTTCACCTGAACAGGATAATGGTAAAAAGCATAGCTGGTTGTACTATACACTTTGGAGTTCTGCGAATCTGATTCTGATTTTAGTTTTTACTTTTCAGATTCTCTGGTTCAATCCAAAACTTATGCAGCAAAGCCCTGCTATTAGCCATGCATTTAATTATGTCTGTCAAATACTGCACTGCAGTAAGTCAGCTGAACAATATCAACTTCTTTATATAGAAAAGGTAAAGCTACGTAGAATAGATATAGAACATACTCGATTTTCTGGCGTTCTAGTCAATCAAAATAATAAAAGTATTGAGTTACCAAACCTAAAATTAAGTTTTGGTCGAGAAGGCAATCAAGAAGAGATCATTTTTACTCCTCAACAATACTTGGTTGAAAATTTACGAGGCATTCAACGTATCCCAACTAATACACCGTTTAAATTTCAATTTGATTTAAATAAAAGCAAAAAAAGCCTAGTAAATTATCGATTAGAAATTGTCCACCCCTAATTTGTAAAAAAAGTGAAAAAAAAATAAAAAAAAATGCAGTTAATTTGCTCACTTTTTCCTAGACAATGGTATGATACGCGCCACGAAAGCTTTGACTCATATACTCCTCGCTCTCAATTCAAAAAATATACTGTTAAGCATGTGTGCTTTTCTAAATTAAGCGCATAGCCTAACTTTTTTTGTTTTTGAGGGGGCTGTAACAAATATTTAACTATTGTTACGCTTATTTTTTACTCAATACGAAGATTTATGGCAAGCTAATTGTTCTTATGTTTTAGAGTCACTGTTTTAGGATCTAAAACAGGACTCCGTATTTTTAGACCACATTTATATACTACTTTACCCAAGCTAGTATTTGATTTTCGGATTAACTCGCATGAATAGCAAATCTCCTATTTTTACTGCACAATCTGATGTTGCTCTTCGCATCCACGTGGATCGCGCAGTTCGTCATTATTTTGCACAATTGCAAGGTGAGCAACCATCTCAGGTATATGACATGGTGCTAGCAGAAATGGAGAAACCTCTTTTATCTGTAGTTCTTGAATATACTCGTGGCAACCAAACACGTGCCGCAGAGATTCTTGGACTAAACCGCGGCACTTTACGCAAAAAGTTAAAAGCTCACGGTTTAATGAGTGAATAAATGATAAAATGCTCACGACGTCGTGGGCATTTTTTTATGCTTCTAATTGGTTTTAATCCGTAGACTTGAAATTGTTGACTTGAACATCATGACTATTAAACGTGCTTTGATTTCTGTATCAGACAAAACAGGAATTGTCGAATTTGCTCAAAACCTTACAGCTTTAGGGGTAGAATTATTATCTACAGGCGGCACATACAAGTTGCTTAAAGATAATAACATTGCTGTTGTTGAAGTATCTGAACATACTGGTTTCCCAGAAATGATGGATGGCCGTGTAAAAACACTACATCCAAAAATTCATGGCGGCATTTTAGCTCGTCGTGGTCTAGACGAAGCAGTTATGCAAGAACACAACATTGATCCAATCGATCTAGTTGTTGTCAACCTTTATCCATTTGCAGCTACAGTTGCTAAACCTAACTGCTCTCTTGCTGATGCTATCGAAAATATCGACATCGGTGGTCCGACAATGGTACGTGCTGCTGCTAAGAACCATGCCTCTGTAGGTATTGTTGTAAATGCTTCAGATTACGATACAGTGATTAGCGAATTAAAAGCTACAGGTTCACTTTCTTATGAAACACGCTTCGATTTAGCGGTTAAAGCATTTGAACATACAGCTCAATACGACGGTATGATCGCTTCTTACTTAGGCGCTCGCGTTGGTAAGACCGAAGGTGAAGCTGATTTATTCCCTCGTACGTTCAACACTCAATTAAATAAAGCACAAGATTTACGTTACGGTGAAAACCCACATCAATCTGCTGCTTTCTATGTTGAAGCAAACGCCAAAGAAGCTTCTGTTTCTACAGCAAAACAATTACAAGGCAAAGAATTGTCTTATAACAATATTGCTGACACAGATGCTGCACTTGAATGTGTTAAATCATTTGCTAAACCAGCTTGTGTCATCGTAAAACATGCTAACCCTTGTGGTGTTGCGGTTTCTTTAGACGGCATTAAAGCTGCTTATGATTTAGCTTATGCAACAGATCCAGAATCTGCTTTCGGTGGCATTATTGCATTTAACCGTGAGTTAGATGTTGCAACTGCTCAAGCAATTGTTGACCGTCAATTCGTTGAAGTTATTATTGCTCCAAGCATTGCTGATGGCGTACTTGAGGTAACTGGTGCGAAGAAAAATGTTCGTGTTTTAGTATGTGGCGAATTACCTGCAATTGATGCACGTGCTCCGCAACTTGACTATAAACGCGTCAACGGCGGCTTACTTGTTCAAGACCAGGACTTGGGCATGATCACTAAAGATGATCTTAAAGTAGTTACTAAACGTGCTCCTACTGAACAAGAAATTGATGACCTTATTTTCGCGTGGAAAGTTGCGAAATATGTAAAATCAAACGCTATTGTTTATGCAAAAAACCGTCAAACTATTGGTGTAGGCGCGGGTCAAATGAGCCGTGTTAACTCAGCACGTATTGCTGCAATTAAAGCAGAGCATGCTGGTTTGGTTGTTGAAGGCGCTGTTATGGCATCTGATGCATTCTTCCCATTCCGTGACGGTATTGATAATGCAGCTAAAGCTGGCATTAAATGTATCATTCAACCGGGTGGTTCTATGCGTGATGAAGAAGTTATTGCGGCAGCTGATGAAGCTGGTATTGCAATGGTCTTCACTGGTATGCGCCATTTCCGCCACTAATTTAAATTTAGTCCTCCCTAACCCTCCTTTTATTCAGGAGGGTTTTCCACAATAATGGAACTATCTCTCCACTTCGAGAAATAGAGGGGGATGAAAAAGGATTAAAGTTAAGGAACAAATTAAAAATGAATATTTTAGTTTTAGGTAGTGGTGGTCGTGAGCATGCTTTAGCATGGAAAATCGCGCAAGATACCAAAGTTACTCAAGTTTTTGTTGCACCTGGTAATGCTGGTACTGCAACAGAAGCAAAATGCGTTAACGTCCAACTTGATATTTTGGACAACCCTGCAATTATTGCTTTTGCTAAAGAAAATAATGTTGAGCTGATTGTTGTTGGTCCAGAAGCACCATTAGTAAATGGTGTAGTAGATGCTGCACGTGAAGCTGGTTTAAAAATTTGGGGTCCTACTCAATATGCAGCGCAGCTTGAAGGCTCAAAAGCGTTTGCTAAACATTTTTTAAAACGCCATAACATTCCAACTGCTTTTTACGAAGTATTTACTGAAGTTGATGCAGCGAAAGCTTACGTTGAAAAAAATGGTGCACCAATCGTTATTAAAGCTGACGGCCTTGCTGCTGGTAAAGGTGTAATCGTTGCAATGACCAACGAAGAAGCTTTTGCAGCGATTGATGACATGCTTGCAGGTAACAAATTTGGTGATGCTGGTTCACGCGTTGTAATTGAACAGTTCCTTGCTGGTGAAGAAGCTTCTTTCATTTGTATGATTGATGGTACAAATATTTTACCAATGGCAACTTCACAAGATCACAAACGTATTTTTGAAGGTGATCAAGGTCCAAACACTGGCGGTATGGGTGCTTACTCTCCTGCTCCAGTTGTAACTCCAGATGTTTTTGAACGTGTAATGACTGAAATTATGCGTCCAACTGTTGATGGTATGGCTGCTGACGGACATGTTTACACTGGATTCTTATATGCGGGTTTAATGATTGATGAACAAGGTCAACCACGCGTAATTGAATTTAACTGCCGTTTTGGTGACCCTGAAACTCAACCAATCATGATGCGCTTAAAGTCATCTCTTGTTGATTTGGTTGAAGCAGGTATTGCAGGTAATTTACCAAAAGAAGCTGAGTGGGATGAGCGTAAGTCAATCGGTATTGTACTTGCAGCAGAAGGATACCCAGATAGCGTACGTAAAGGTGATGTGATTTCTGGTATCGGCCAATCACCTGAAGATACTAAAATCTTCCACGCAGGTACTGCAACTCGTGAAGATGGTCACATTGTGACTTCTGGTGGACGTGTACTTTGCGTAACTGCTTTAGGTGACAGCGTTCTTGAAGCACAAATTAATGCTTTAGAAGTATGCGGCCAAGTAACTTTCACAGGTATGCAATACCGTAGTGACATCGGTTACCGCGCGATTGCACGTGAAAAAGCTGAATAAAATTTAGCAAAAAAAGCTTCCTATTTAGGAAGCTTTTTTTATTTTGTGCACCAATAGAAGAAAATGATATAAATTTTTTAGAAGATTTATTAAGATATCAACAAATAGAAAAAAGCCCTCTATATCAACTACATTTTTATTGCTATCATTAGTACATAGTTGTAACTGTCATCAGACACTGCTGTTTTAATAATTTCCATAAAGACTTGCTCTACAAATTATGCCTGTAGAGAGTTTTTTAATATTCTAAATTTATGAATGCTCGTTTGGCTACTGTTGGGGATGAACTGTTTGGGGAAACAGTTTTTGTTTATTAAACAATTACCCTCTGTTATAGCCAAAATATGCAAGCAAATTATGGAACCCCAGAAAAAGATCACAGAGTTTAGACTAGTTGTAATTCCAACTCCTCTCTTTTCATATTGATATAGATCAATCGTTATTGTTCTATATCTTAATCAGGACTTTTTTAAATGAAAAAGCTGATCAGCCTTTTTTTAAGCATGTCAGTAGTATTATTGACAGCATGTAGCAAACAAGAAAATGCTCAACAAGCCGAACAAAACAATGATAGTTCCAAAGTACAAAAGGTAGTAATTGCCTCTACAGGTTCGGATGCTGACATTTGGCGTTATATCGCATCTTTACCTGAAACCCAAGCTGCTGGACTGAAGTTAGAAGTAAAAAACTTCTCAGACTCCGTTTCAATGAATACAGCAGTTGCAAATAAAGAAGTAGATTTGAACGCATTCCAAGCTTATTCTTATCTTACTGTATTTAATAATTCAAACCCGGATAAGATTGCAGCGGTTTCTACCACTTATATTGAGCCAATGGGGATTTATTCAAGTAAATACAAAAAAATTGAAGAACTTCCTGAAGGTGCAATTATTTCAATCCCGGATGATGCTGCCAGCGAATCTCGTGCGCTACTCTTGTTACAAACTGCTGGCTTAATCAAGCTTAAAGCTGACTATAATCCTGTTCAGGGCAGTCCAATTGATGTTATCGAAAATCCCAAAAAGATCAACATCAAACCAATCAAAATGGAAACTGCATTACGTCTTAAAAATGAATTTGATGCAGTTGTATTAAATAATACCATAGCACTCGAGGGAGGTTTAAACGTACTCAAAGATTCTATGTTCTATGAACCTATTGATCAAATCTCAAAAATTAGTGTAAACGTTCTAGCAACTGCTGAATCACGTAAAAATGATCCTGTCTTGCAAAAAGTTGGTAAGCTTTACCACACTGCAGCTGTTAAAAAATACATTGAAGAACACTTTGGTGGAACAAAAGTTGACGTAGACAAACCAATCAGCTATCTCTCAGAAGCTAAATAGTAATATAATAGCCCAAACGTGAAACAGGCAAATTATCTTTGCCTGTTTTTTCTTTCAAGCATAGTTTCTGACGATATGATTCAATTTAAAAACATTTCAAAGCACTATCAGCTCAAAAGCCAAACCATACGCGCACTCGATCAAATCAATTTAGAGATTCCCGAGGGCAGTATTTTCGGCATTATTGGCTATAGTGGTGCAGGTAAAAGTACTTTAATTCGCCTGATTAATTTACTCGAACGACCAAATGAAGGTCAGATTATTATTAATCAAAAGGACTTCACTGCTTTAGATGCACGTTCATTACGTCAGGAGCGTGCAAATATTGGTATGATTTTTCAGCATTTCAATTTGCTTCAAACCAAAACAGTTGCTGAAAATATCGAAATGCCAATGCGTCTGCTAAATTATAAAAAAGCAGAACGTGAAAAGCGTTTAAATGAATTATTAGAGTTTATTGATCTTAAGCATAAAAAAGATGCCTATCCAGATGAACTCTCTGGCGGTCAAAAGCAACGTGTTGGTATTGCTCGTGCTTTGGCAAATCATCCTAAAATTTTATTATGCGATGAAGCCACATCTGCACTAGATCCGCAAACTACTCAATCAGTTCTAGAGCTTTTAAAGAAAATCAATCAAGAACAGAAAATTACTATCGTTATGGTTACTCATGAAATGGATGTCATTGAATCTATTTGTGACCATGTTGCAGTTATGGAAGCTGGTAAAGTGATTGAGCAAGGCTCAACTATTGATATTTTTAGTAATCCTCAGCATCCAACAACTAAAAACTTTATACAAACTGTTTTACATCAACAGTTGCCAGTTAACATTCTAAATCAATTAGAAAATCAACATCACCACAGCATTTATTGCCTACAATTCTTAGGACGTTCGGCTCAAGAACCTGTGATTCAGTCACTTATTAAACAATATGATATTAGTTTAAATATCTTATTTGCCAATATGACTGAAATTAATGGCACAGTGATTGGTCAAATGTTTGTACAGCTTTTAGGTGACCCGCAGTTGATCAGTCAAGCGATTGAGTTTTTAGAGAAAAATGAAGTGAGCGTAGTTCAATCAGGAGATCAAGTATGAGAGATTTAATCGTACAATGGTTAACTGAACTTACTCAGCCTTTCTGGCACAGTTCCCTTTCTATGGACCAGTTTGTAACTGCCTTACAAGAAACCTTTAATATGGTGTTCTTTGCGCTTATATTTGGTGGTATTTGGGGCTTCATCCAAGGCATTATTCTGCTTGTAACTCGCCCAGAAGGGATCTTACCAAACAGATTCATTTATCATTTACTTAACCCAATTGTAAATGCTCTGCGTTCTCTGCCATTTATTATTTTGCTTATTGCAGTTATTCCACTTACAAAGTTCTTGGTAGGTACTTCGATTGGTACATGGGCGGCAATCGTTCCTTTAACAATTTATGTTGGACCATATATGGGCCGACTTATTGAAACTTCCCTACTTGAAGTAAATGAAGGAATTATCGAATCTGCTCAAGCAATGGGTGCAACACCTTGGCAGATTATTTCACGCTTTATTTTACCTGAAGCTCGCAGTTCTCTTATTTTGAACTTGACGACTGCTACGATTAGCCTTATTGGTGCGACCGCTATGGCTGGCGCAGTTGGTGCTGGTGGTATTGGTGACTTAGCCATTTCTTATGGTTACCAACGTTTTGATACAAGCGTTGTGATTTTAACAGTGATTATCCTCTTGCTTTTGGTACAGATTGTACAGACTTTAGGCAACTGGCTCTCTAAGATACGCTAACTCATTTATATAGAAAGCTCCCTAATCGGGGGCTTTTTGTTTTTATAGTCTCCTGTTATTAAAAAGTTGAGTACATGGCTTAATGCCATTTTCTGTTATCATCAAAATTAGTGGTTACTCTTTGGATTTGGTTTCAGGATAAAACAATGCGTTATAGAATTCATTTTATTGATGTGCAAAATGCCCTACAAAACTATATCTGGATTTTAGAAGATACTGAAACTCATGAAGCTGTTGCAGTTGATCCAACAGAAGCTGAGTTAGTCACTCAATTTTGTGATGAGCATCATTTAACTTTAAAGCAAATTTGGCTTACACATTGGCATAAAGATCATATTGGTGGCGTTGCAGATTTAATGGCAAATTCCACTCTAGCTGTATATGGTCCAAGAGATGAATTAAGTAAAATTCCTGGTATTACCCATCCTCTTCAACATGATGACCATCTAAAGTTTAATGATTTAAAAGCAGAGATTATTGCGACACCTGGTCATACCTTAGGACACATTGTTTATTTTATTGAAGAGTTGAATACGCTCTTTTGTGGAGATACTTTGTTTGCAATGGGATGTGGCCGACTATTTGAAGGTACGGCAGAACAGATGTATCACTCTTTAAATCGACTTGCTGCCCTTCCAACCACAACTGAAGTCTATTGCACACATGAATATACGCTTTCTAATGCTGAGTTTGCTTTAAGCGTAGAACCTGAAAATCATGCCTTACAAGAACGTGCAGAACAAGTTCGTAAGCTTCGCACGGAAGGTAAAATTACCCTACCAAGTAGTATTGAACTTGAGTTGGCAACCAATCCATTTTTACGTGCTGAAAGTGTAGATGAGTTCGCTCAATTACGTAGTTTAAAAGATAATTTCTAATTTTTTGGCTTTATATAAAGATACAGTTTAATTTTAAGAACTGTATCTTTTTGAATAAGGCATGTTTCGTGAAATTATTTTTTACATTTATTGATTTTAAATTAATTTGTTTTGATTAAAATTTACTCTAATTCTTGTATTTTAAAATAATTATAAAAATTAAATAGTTAAATTTTATTAGTGATAAAAATGATTACACAAAAACTGAATAAATTCATAAAATGAAGAAGATTGGTTTATCTCTATTACTTTTTTTACAAGTTGCAAAATAAAACAAAGTTTTCCCCCTTTAAAAAATCCTAGTAAATCCCTATTAATAAATAAGGTGTAAGACACGGATAGAAGGAGTTCTCACGTGAAAAAGGTTGTTAAAGCTAAAAATTTAATTGCGTTCCGTATTTGGTTAGAAAAATTAGGGTATTCGGTTAAAAACTTGGCCGATGGAAAAGGTTTCACCTTCAGTTTTAAAAAAGAGTATGGCTTAGTCACGTGTGATTTGGCTGGTAACGCTTTAGCGATGCAATTAGGTGAAGAGTTTGAGGATCACTTAAAGGCGTAAGCTTGAGCTGTTTTGCATATACTATTTTCAGTATAGGCACCTCAAAAGTTCTACTTCATAAGTAGATCTATATGAGAGTTTGTGAGAAATTTTATACTGACCTCCCATAATTAAGCATTTACATAGAAGATAGTTTTTTTAAATTAAATTTTCGACTAGATAAAATAAAACCTGTAGCATGGCGCCTCTCCCAAATTGCCAATTGCTACAGGTTTTTTATTTCGAATTAAAATTTTAAATAATTAATTCGTTTTAGATTTTCCTAATGCTTTATCTAGAACGTCCTTGTCCAGAGCTTTGTCCCAACGGGCAACAACAATTGTTGCACATGCATTACCAATTAAATTAGTTAAAGCACGACACTCAGACATAAAACGGTCAATACCTAAAATTAGCGCCATACCTGCCACTGGTACAGATGGAAAAACCGACAAAGTAGCGGCCAGTGTAATAAAGCCTGCGCCCGTTACCCCTGCTGCACCTTTTGAACTCACCATTGCCACTAAAAGTAATGCAAGCTGTTCACTAATGGATAAGTCTACATTACATGCTTGTGCAATAAATAAAGCAGCCATGGTCATATAAATATTAGTACCATCAAGGTTAAATGAGTAACCTGTAGGAATGACTAAGCCCACTACAGATTTTTCACAACCTGCTTTTTGCATTTTATCCATGAGGGAAGGTAAAGCAGCTTCAGATGAACTTGTACCTAAAACCAACCAAAGCTCGTCTTTGATATAACGAATCAAAGCAATAATTGAAAAGCCGTTATAGCGTGCCACAGCACCTAGAACAATTAATACAAACAGCACAGCTGTAATATAGAAAGTCATAATCAATAGTAATAAATTACCAATTGATTCGATTCCATAAGCACCAATAGTAAATGCCATAGCTCCAAAAGCACCAATTGGCGCAAGTTTCATTAACATGCCAACCAAGTAGAAAACTGGTGCCGTTAAGTTATTTAGGAAATCAGTGATGGGACGTGCACGATCGCCTAAAGCAGCTAAAGAAATACCAAATAGTACTGCCACAAATAGAACCTGCAAGATTTCACCACCAGCAAGCGGACTTACCAGTGTTTGCGGGATAATATTCATGAAGAAGTCAGTAATATTGGTAGCATGAGCCTTCTCAACGTAAGTATTTACTTTATCGCTGACTAAGGTCGCTGGATCAATATTTAGGCCTTTACCAGGTTGAATGATGTTTGCCACAATCATACCAACCACAAGTGCAAGACTTGAGAAAGTAATGAAATATAGCATAGCTTTACCAGTCACACGCCCAACTCGACTCATGTTCGTCATGCTGGCAATACCAGTAACCACGGTCAAAAAGATTACGGGAGCAATAATCATTTTAACGATCTTGATAAATGCATCACCAAGAGGTTTTAAGCTTTGTCCAAGTTCAGGGTAAAAATGACCTATTAAAACGCCTAAAATAATTGCAAAAATGACCTGTACATACAAAATTTGGTGAAACTTCTGTTTTTTCTGTACCGTTTCTTGGTCAAGGGTATTGAAATCCATTATCTAAATACCTGTTCGATGGGGATAAAAAAATAAAATATAAAGCGTGCACCACAAGCTGCTTTAAAGGAAGTGAAGCCATTGTAAAGAATAAAAAACACCCTGTGTCATAAATTTAAAAAATGTTAAATTCAAAAATCATGTATATTTTTGTATACAAAACAATTATTTTACGGATTTTTTAAAAAATTAAATTTCTTAAAAATAATTAAAATTCAAGATAACTCCATGTTTATTATATGATTTATATTCTTTAAAACTTCCTTAAATGCTTTCAGTATTAATTTTATAATGAATAAAACCATCATTTCAAAAATAAATGATTAAAATAAATTCATATTTATTCTAAATTATGAGAATTTAATTTTTAAATAATAAGAAATATTGATATATAATTATTTAATAAAAACAAAAACCTATATGCTTAGGCTAATTAAATGAGCCATTTTTAACTAAAAAGACGAACATATTTCTATGATTTTAAATAAATAGACGTTTTAAAAGACTACGTACGTAATCTAAATTTAATTCCTGATTAGTAAATAGAATCCGAAATAACATGGGTGCAATTACAGTTTCGATAATTTCTTGGTTCGGTATAGTGAACTCATTTCGTAATTTTGCACGATTTTGAATAATGTCGAGTTGCTGAATAATTAAACTTTCGCACATACGTGCATTAGAATCCGAATTTGATGTATACAGAACATCTCGTAATAAATCTTGTCCCACCTCGGAAGCATATTCTTCAAAATATTGCTCAACCCATGCTGTGATATCTTGTTTAAACGAACCTAAATCTTTGGGTTCCATATCAGGTTTAAGTTCATTTAAAGCTACATCTGAAAATAACTGATTGATGTCTCCCCATCGACGATAAATAGTTGAAGGTGTTACTCCCGCCTGTGAAGCGATCATTGGAATGGTAATCTGGCTTTGCTCGAAATCTTTTTGTAATTCTTTTACAGCATTATGTACCGCGGTTTGTATTCTTTCGCTACGGCCACCAGGGCGTAATCCAGTAACAACTTTTGCCATTTATAAACTCTGTAAAGGTCACGAAAAATTTATAAATATTTATATCTATATACAAAATACACTAAAGCTAAGGATTTGCTTTAGTGTAAAAATAATGTATAAAAGCTAAATATTCGCTTTTATGTTATTCATGTTCTATGAACAATTCAAGTTCAAAACGGTCAAGAGCTGTTTTTCAATTAGATGCCGCGAGTGCTTTGACACTCAATACAATTACGCTCATGACATTTATGGCTGCATCTAGTGCACCAACCCCACTCTACCGCCTATACCAACAGCTCTGGCAATTTTCACCGATCACACTGACTTTAATTTTTGCAACCTATGCTTTTACACTGCTGGGATCATTACTCATTATTGGGTCACTGTCTGATTATATTGGACGTCGTCCAGTTATCATTGCCGCTATTTCTCTGCAAATTATTTCGATGAGTTTTTTCTTATTTGCATCAGATGTTTCAATGTTATTTATTGCACGAGGCTTACAAGGTATAGCAACTGGTCTTGCAGTTTCTGCTATAGGGGCAGCAATTTTAGATTTTAGTAAGTTACATGGTTCACTGATTAATAGTATCGCACCCATGATAGGCATGGCTGTTGGGATTTTTCTGACCTGTTCTATTTTACAGTTTTCTACTCAACCCTTACGGGTAGTTTTTGAGTTCTTATGCTTTCTTCTTATTTTGGAACTCATTTTAAGTTTTCTTACTCCCGAAACAGCGCAAAAAAGATCCGGCGCTCTTGCCTCTTTAAAACCTGCGATGGCGATTCCTCCACAAACGAAAAGCGCTTTATTGACTATTAGCCCAATTAATATTGCACTATGGATGGTCAGTGGTTTCTTCTTGTCACTCATGCCATCGTTATTAGCAAAAATTTTCCACACGTCATCGGCATGGTTAAACGGGATTATGTTTATGGCGCTCGCCCTTTCAGGTGCAGCAGGGATATTAACGCTTAGAAAGTCGACAAATTTTCGTATTTTATTAACAGGTACGCTCTCAATTGCTATTGGCGCAGCTGTTTTATTTGTCGCTATTAATCTGACTAATGCTGTAATTCTATTTTTAGGTTCTATTATTACTGGAGTTGGTTTTGGTACAGCGTTTATGGGGGCCATTCGTAGTGTAATGCCATTGGCGCTTCCTGAAGAACGTGCGGGTCTTATGGCTGCTTTTTTTGTTGAAAGTTATTTGGCTTTTAGTATTCCTGCAATTTTAGCTGGGTATTTTGTAGGAAAAATTGGGCTGATGAGTACGGCAAATAGTTACATCGGTTTTATTATCTTATTGTCACTGGTTGCCCTTCTGATGATTATTAAAAATTTTAAAAATAAATAACTATATAAAAAAGCCTCGAACTGAGGCTTTTTTTTAATATTTACTGGTCACGCCAGCGTTTTAAAAAGCGTTTTACATACTTTTTAAATGGCCAAGTAAACTGTTTTATAAAACTATTTGGAATTTTATACCCTACCGTACCATACACGCTCGCCAAGTGATTTGGCATATATACGGTTTTAAAAATAACATCATAAAGTGGAATAAAAGCAGCGTAATTTTTATCAATCGCAGGTTTTTCAGAGGAATGATGCCAATGGTGGAATTCTGGTGTTGCGATAAACCAACGTAAATATGGAAATCGAAAACGTACATTGGAATGAATAAAAATAGCGTGAAATGAAATAAAAATTAAATAGGCAAAAACAGCAGAAGTATGAAACCCTAAAAGAAAAATCGGTAAAGTGGCAATAAAGCGAGTCATTAAAACTTCGACAACGTGTAAACGGGAAGATGCTAACCAATCCATATATTCAGTCGAATGATGAATCGCATGAAAACGCCATAAAAAGTTCACTTCATGCATGGCTCGATGTAACCAATACACCGTAAAATCAACCACAATGAGCAATTCAATGAATTGCAGCCAAATCGGCTGAGCTTGAACATATGGCACAATTGGGTTATCAGGTAAATGCGTAATCCAATATTGAATTGGCATAACCGTTAAGAAGCTAAATAGTTGAATACCAATATGGCTGACCATGAAATATTTCATATCGGTCACCCAGCCCACTCTTAAGATCTTTTGTTCAGGGTTTTTAGCAAAAAAGCCTTCAAGGGGTATAAAAATAAAAGCCAAGATGACTAGGGTAAGTACAAAATAATCAATGCCTGCATAAAATGGTACGCTTGGAATGACTGGAGCATGAATAACACCACAGCCTAAGACTGCTGCGATGAGTGCAAAGCATAAACCATAAAAGCCATATCTATTTTGTCGGATGATTGCACTAAATGCTCCAAAACCTCCGCTAATAATAATGCCTGTAATGAGGCCATAATAAAAAAGATTATAGTGCTTTGCATAAAGTGGACGTAACTCTGGGGTTGTCAGCACACTGGGAAACAAAAAACATAAAGCTCCAAATAAGCAAAGTAAGCTTAATGCCATGGATATAAAGGCACTAATTTTTCCTAAACCCGCATTAAGCTCTAAATTTTCAAATCTTGCTCTTAATTGATCAGTCATAATTCATATCAACAGTTCTTATTCTCTATGCCGCGCATGCTAACAAAATTTAATTATTAATTGTAAAAAGCACCTTATTTAACTCAGACTAAAAAATAGATATATAAATAAAACTAACCAATCAACCCAAAAATAGGATTAATTGGTTAGTTATTATAAATATTTATCTATTTCAGAACGTGAAAATAGGCTATTTATTTTTTATATGGAGTCTCATAGGTTGTTTCAGCAACAGGTGAAACACGCCAAATTGTATTACCGACATCATCTGCGACTAACACAGCTCCTGAAAAATCAATTGCTACCCCCACTGGGCGTCCATAAGCCTTCCCTTTATCACTGAGGAATCCAGTTAAAATATCTTGCGGTGGACCTGAGGGCTGACCACTTCTAAATGGTACAAAAATGACTTTATAACCACTGTGCGGCTTACGGTTCCATGAACCATGCTGACCGATGATCGCCCCCCCTCTAAATTGCGGCATCAATTCGGCTGCATAAAATGCGAGACCTAAAGAAGCAGTATGGTTACCTAATGCATAGTCAGGTTTAATTGCCCGAGCCACCATTTCAGGATTTTGTGGTTTTACACGTACATCTACATGTTGACCATAGTAGCTATAAGGCCAGCCGTAAAAAGCGCCATCTTGAACTGAGGTCATATAGTCAGGTACTAGGTCACTACCAATTTCATCGCGCTCATTAACCACCGTCCAGAGTTTACCGCTTTGAGGTTGCCAAGCCATACCATTTGGATTACGCAGTCCAGTTGCAAATGGACGTGACTGCCCACTTGCGATGTCAAACTCCATAATTTGTGCACGGCCTTTTTCTTGATCTAAACCATTTTCGGCTACATTACTATTGGAGCCGACGGTAATGTAGAGCTTTGTCCCTTCACGATTGGCAATGACGTTTTTGGTCCAATGATGATTTAAAGGACCACCCGGTAAATCTAGTACTTTAGTACCACTGGCAGTAATTTTGGTTGCGCCTTCTTGGTAAGGGAAACGCATAAGTGAATCTGTATTGGCAACATACAAATAGTTCCCCACCAGTGCCATACCAAATGGTGAGTTTAGATTTTGAAGAAATACGGTTTTCTGGTCAGCTATTCCATCTCCATTGGTATCACGAAGTAAAGTAATACGGTTAGCACTCGGATGAGATGATCCTGCTCGTCTCATCACAAAAGTCATAATTTTACCTTTAATGCCTTTGCTGTCTTCCGGTTTAGGCGGAGCATCTGTTTCAGCGACCAGTACATCACCATTCGGTAATACATAGAGCCAACGTGGATGTTCAAGTCCTTTAGCAAATGCTTTTACCTTTAAGCCTTCTGCCGGAGTTGGTGCAACACCACTAGGCCAGCCCTTCGCTGGTGCTATATTTACGGTTGGAATTAAGCTTGTTTTTGGTTCAGGTAACTTTGGTTCTGGACCGTAACTCTCGGTAATTGGATATTGAGAGGATGAAGCACACCCTGTAACTAGAAATACAACGGTCGTGCATAAAATCGGCATTAAAAAACGTGTGAGCATCTTTTATCTCCATTTCTTATTTTTTCGTAATATGCACAGGGTAATGCTTTAGAAGAGAGACTTATAGTTTATTTATTTAACTGTGCTGAGCAGTACAGTCTATATTTTAAAAATTTTAATACATAACCGAGTGTTTTCTAAGCACTTAAATCCCCTTCATCATAACTACAAATTAAAACTTAGCATTAGGATTTTTACGTAAAGTATTTAAAAAGCCCTCTTTATCTTTTGGAGAAATCATCACCTTCGCTATTCTTCCATTTTTCATATAACTAATTTTGAGCCGATCTAATGATAGTGCTGGAGAAGAAAGTGGATTATGGGTAGGTTCTATTTGAGTAATATCATTGATATTAATTTTCCATCGAAATACCAAGCTCTTAATGATTAATGTGTTGTTTTCTACTACGTAATACGTGTTAAAGACCGGAAGCCAAATAACCAAAATGACTAAACTATAAATCATGAGATGCGAAAAATTGGTGCCTATAGAAGAATGATGAACTTCTTGATAAATTTTAAAAATAATATTGGCAGTGATCACAACAAATATTAATAAAAGCCACCAATCAATTTTTGATCTAAATTTCAAAAGTTATCCTCTACATCTAAATCTCATTTATAACGAGTCTTTCTATATTTTTATAAAATAATTGAACTAAAAATTAGCTTTAAATGTTAATGATACAAAATCTCGATCATCTACCGTGCTAAACTCATTAGAACCAAAAAAGTTATTATAGGCAATCTCTGTTGTATATTTTTGCTGATAAGTCATAGATAACGCCGCACTTACACTCATTTGCCCTTCTTGAAAGTTTTGGCTATATCCATAAACATCATGTCTAAAACTAAGACTTGGCGTAATCACTGTAGAGGGTAAAATATCTTGATAATTTAATGCGCCACGTAATCGGTAGCCAAATGACCATTCATTAAAAAAACCATTTTTATTACAAAAGCGTTCATTCAAGTTATCTATTTCTGTATTAGTAAGATGAGCTGTACCATACGGCGTACATTTAAAATCGCCTGTTTCAGGATTATAAGCCTCTGTTGACAGCTCACTACGGCCAAATGCGCCTGTCCGGCCAAACCGATGATTACCAATATCTGCAATATGGTTTAAGGCAAACTCTGTAGACCATGTCATCGAATTTGCGCCCCAAATATTGAATATGCTATCAGTTGCTCCAACCGAAAATTGTGTTACGGGTAAGCGTACATATCCTTGAATATATTGACCCAATTCAACAGTTTTTCCCGGCGGCGCAAATGGCGTTCCTTCCGATAGTACTTGAGCATAGACAATGTCTGTGCCGTTTAGTTGTAAAGGTTGATTAGGTTTGTGGGTTAATTCACTAAAAACGGTTGTTGTGCCAACTTTACCAGTCAGACTTAATCCAAACATTTTGATATTTTCAGGATAGATAGAAAAATAATTTGCGGTATTAAAATGTTCGGGTCCTGCTGCCGTTACAGCCGTTCCATCAAAGTTTGCATTACGGCTATGGTAGTTCGCATAGTAAATACCTAACTCAGCATTATTTAAACTGGGTAATGTCTGTTTTAAAGCAATGCCATATTGGCCATTATCCTTTGCTTTTCTACTTTCTGCACGTGGAATATAGGTACGTAAACGAATTGCGGTATCCGATAATTTATCTCCACCTCCAGCAATCAGAACTGGACCTGCATTTTTGGGCACAAAATCTGAAATCTCAAAGAAAGTTCCGTTACCATCAACAACTGAAGGTCTAAATTTAAATTGATAGAACCCTTCTATTTTCAAATTTTTATTAATGCTTGTGTCGAATGAAAACATTTCGGTTGGAATAATTCTTTCTTTTACATCACCACCCGGTCGGTTAATTGCAGCAAAATCGAATGCACTCACTGAATTTAAACCGTTTTGAAAAAACTGAGATTTCCCCCAATTTAAAGTCTGTTTGCCTAATTTTAAATTGATGCTTTTTCCACCGCCCAGTTCAAAATCTTTCCATATATAGGCATTCCATAAATCGATACCTTTGAATTTTGCAAGCCTTGGCCACGCTGAATCATTAAAGGGTTTAAAGTCTCCGTGCCCTGTCTCATAGGCATGGTCATACCAGTATTTAGTGCTAATGACCGCACCCTGCTGTTTTCCATTTAGCTTAACTTCAGTTATACCTCTGATGATCTGTGAAATGGCATCATATTTACTAAAATTCATACGCCCATCATCACCATTCACATCAATGCTAGCGCCTTGTTTGCCTATTTTGTTTGCATCAGGCCGATAAAGTAATGAAACGGATGGATCTTGGGTACTCCAACTGGCTCCTAAGCTTAATATCGTTTTTGTATCGACCTTCCAGTCTTTATCAATATCAAAACTGGCTGCATTTGCTTTAGACATAAATAAAATTAGGCTTAATGAAACACCTATTTTTTGAATATATAAAACGTGATTATTTCTTTGATTTAAATAGATGTAATGACCCATCATATTATCTCCCTATCAATATGATTTTTCTTATTTATTGCTTATTACTCAAAGCCATCCATTGGCTTTTAAATGGTTTACCTAAACAGGTATTTTTTGCACTAGGCTGGTTGTTCGACCTGATCTAACTGTTGAATAAATTGTTCAGCTAAAGGCCAATAGCCAAAGCCAGATGCAGGGTTTAAATGTCCCACTTCCCCCAGATTTACGAGTTGACTACCCCACTTTCCTGCCATTTCACTTACAGCTTCATAACGAGCTAAATGGTCATTGGTGCTTGCAACCAAAATGCTGGGGAAAGGTAGTGTTTGATTAGGTAAAGGACTCCATCCTTCTTGATGAAGTACGGTTGGGCTTGGATAATTTTCTGGCCAGCTTTCGTTTAAGTCAGGTGGAGCCACAAGCAAAGCACCTTGAATTGGTCTTTGATATTTTGCAGCCCAGTGTATTGTCATCAGCACACCTGCGCTGTGTGCAACTAAAATGACAGGCCCTTGTATTTGTTCGAGTTGTGCCTGAATAGCAGTAACTCTATTTTCACAATTGAGTTTATTAGTTTCTACAGGTGGTACAGAGCGAACCTTTGCTAGCTTTGTTTCTAAGATCGTTTGCCAATGCTCGGGAACATGATCGCGTAACCCCGGAATAATTAAAATTGTTGCTTTGGTTTGTATTTTTTCCATTTCGACGCCTGTGAATTTTGCCATCTAGGAGGCTTAAGAATTTTTATAAAACTCCATTCACAATAAAGGCTCATTTCAGTTAATGGTGTACATAAGGCGTCACGGACTTTTCATTTGACGACACATCTTTTTAAAATTTCGTAAATTAATTAAAATAGTTTTTGTAATTACAAATGAGCCAAAAGAATAGCTTTAAAATTAAGTAGACATCACGATTAGGCGCTTAAATAAAAGCTTTTGTAATGTGGATATTTTAGTTATAACTAGATATGAGCTGTAAGGAATATGGCTGATTAAGAACAGGAGATAATAAAATGGTGCCTCTTGCGCATACCGCCTCTTTAAAAAATTATTTGGCAGTTGCTCAGCAATTAGATCTAAATCCCTACCATTTATTATCACGTGTTGGGCTTAGCCAAACTCAATTGAATGATCTTAAACAACGTATTCCTGTAGATAAAGCCATTACCTTGCTTGAAGAATCAGCCCAGATGAGTAATTGTGATGTTTTCGGTTTACACATGGCTGAACAACGTGAAATCGCGGATTTTGGTGAACTAAGCTTATTATTAAGTTACCAATATACTTTGAGAGAAGCGCTACAAACGATTGTTCGTTATAGGAATTTACTCAATAACTCACTTGAAATATATATAGAAGAAATTGACGATACAGTTGTTATTCGAGAAGAGGTTATAACCACAACTTGCGGGTATAGTCGCCAAGCGACGGAACTTGCTTTAGGAATTACCCATCGTTTTTGTGCAGCACTCATGATGCAAAAATGGCGGCCGTTAAGTGTCCACTTCACTCATAACCCACCCAATGATTTAACTCTGCATCGACGGATTTTTGGCTGTGCGCTAGAGTTTGGTAGTGACTTTAATGGTATTGTTTGTACGGCAGCCGAACTTGATACAACAAACCCTCAAGCAAATTTGGCTATGGCTAACCATGCACAACGTTATTTAGATATTTTGCAAAATAGCAATGAATCGACCATGATTTTTGATATTCGTAAAAGTATTTATCTTCTCTTGCCAATGGGACGCGCTACGATTGATCAAGTCGCTCAAACACATGGTATTCATGTACGGACTTTACAGCGTCGATTAGAAGAAGCTCAGACGAGTTTTAGTGATTTAATGAATGAAGTACGCAAAGATCTCGTATTTCGTTATTTAAAAAATCTAAATTATTCACTTGCTCAAGTGTCTGATATTTTAGGTTACTCAATGCCGAGTTCTTTTACACGTTGGTTCATTAGCCAGTTTGGTATGTCACCGAATACGTGGCGTAATCACAATAAAGCCCTGCTTAATTAATTCTTTTGTGTTTGATACCAAATGAAGTCATTTAAAATGTAAGGAAGCTGGAGAACCACTCCAGAACTTCCTTAAAAATCTAATTTTTAAAATTAAAACCACAAGCGCATAAGTCCAAGAACCAATACCACTAAAAAGATGCTTTCGCCGATCATTAAAAGGATTGGTTTAATGCCGACAGATGCTAATTCTTTTAACTGAGTTTTCATCCCTAAAGCACTAATTGCGATGACTAAAAACCAGCGTGATAAGTCATTAATTCCATTTTGAACCATCGCTGGTACCCATCCTGTACTGTTAATACAAGCGAGTAGTAGAAAGCCAACAGCAAACCAAGGCAGTAATGGTGGTCGCTCTCCGGTTGAATCTGCTCCTTGCATACGGGTAATCATAGCCGCACAAACAATTACTGGAAGCAGCATTGCTACACGCATAAGTTTAACTACAGTCGCCGTATCACCTGTTTGAGTAGACATGCTATAACCAGCGCCGACCACTTGCGCCACATCGTGAATCGTAGCACCAAGAAACACACCAGCCGCTTGTGGTGATAACTCTAGCCACTTCGCAATCATCGGATAGACAATCATTGCAAAGGTTGAAAGTGCTGACACACCAATCACGGTAAACAAGGTCGCTTTTTCTTTTTGCGGATGATTTGGAAAAGCAGCCGATAGTGCCAATGCGGCTGAAGCACCGCAGATTGCCGTGGAACCACCAGTGAGCATGCCAAATAGTTTTTGGAAGCCTAAGATTTTAGCGGCAATAACAGAAACGGCAATTGTGACAATAACCAGAGTAACGACTAACGCAACAGGCTGCCAACCTAGTGCGGTAATTTGTCCTAAAGTTATACGCATGCCGAGTAACGCGATGCCCATCCTCAGCACACTACGTGCGGTGAACTCGATACCTACCTTACATTTACTTTCAGCCGCTAAAAAATTCACGCTCATGCCGAGCAGTAGTGCAAATAGCATGACTGGCGCACCATAGTGCTCTGATAAAAAACAGGCAGCCGCAGCAACGACCGAACTGACTACAAAGCCTGGTGCTAATTCTCTTGTACGCTGGGAAAAATTTTTCAAAACTAAACTATTCATGATTTTCCCCACAGCCCATCACAATAAATACCTTGTCCTCGATCACTTCTACGGGATAGGTTGCAACTTTGAGATGAGCAGAATTAACTAAACAGCCATTTGTTAAATCAAAGCGGAGACCATGGGCACAGCACTGAATCACTCGTCCTTCTAGACGTCCACTAAATAGCGATGCGCCCTGATGAGGACAGCTGTCATCGATTGCATAAAATTGAGTCGCAACGTTAAATAGTGCGAGAGTTTTATCTCCAACTTTTAAAAAAGCCCGCTCACCTGAATTGGGAATTTTTTCAAAAGGCACTTCAAATCGATTAGTCATATCAACTCTCCTTGCCCCAAAAGTGCTTCTTGCATCGCTTGATAAAGTACATCTGCTGATTGCGCGCCCACCAAGGCTGAAGCCCGATCAAAAATAAAATAAGGCACGCCATTACCTCCTGTACTTGCAGAGATAAAATCTTGATGATCATGAATAAGTAAATCTTTGAACAGTTCATGCGGAAAACCACAGCGTTTCGCAATTTTGTATAAAGTAGTGGTATTTCCGATGTCTAACCCATCATAAAAATATGCAGCAAAGAGTTGTTCTAACAACGCATTGCACTGCTCAGTAGTACCTATCTTTAAAGCTTTATCAAATAAGCGATGAGCTTTGGCCGTATTTGGCATCCGTTTAATTTGTTCAAAATCGATCTTAAGCCCCACTTTATTAGCGGCTTTATTGACCTGCTCTTGTCTCATACGAACTGCTGTTAAGCTACCTAACCGTTTCAAATAAAATGTTTGAAACGGTACCCCTTCAACAGCTAAATCGGGTATGAGCTGAACACCTCGCCAGTGCACGATAACTTTGACTTGGGGGTGAAGCTGATAAAATCTATTTATAGCGATCAGTAATTGACGTTTTCCGATCAAACACCAAGGACAAATAAAGTCAAAAAATACATCAATGTGTAATTGCCGAATCATCATTTGTTATTCATCCCGCATTTTTGTATTTGGTTACCTGAATGATTTTTAAGCTCAGTTATTCCTTGTTGCTCAAAGCGTGCGATATCTTTGTGATAATGGCGTTTGGCATAAAAAAATACGGCTGCGGCTGCAATACTGACCAATGGCATAAGTTGAAATGCGCTATGTAAACCAATCACATCAGATACTTTGCCAACGACTAAAGGACCAAGCGCTAAACCAAGAAAATTGTTAGCTAAAGTGAGTGTTGCAAATGCAGAGCCATGAACTGAGTTATGTGTAAGATTGGCCACCATGGCACTAGATGGCCCATTGGTTCCTAGGGCAATAAACATTCCGAGGCAGATGAGAAGTAACTGGTTACGTCCCGCAGGCACAGCAAAAGCAATTAATAAAAGAACACAACCGAGCAAGCAGTATGTAATCGCTAAACTGACCTTACGATCTGGACAGTTACGGCCCAAATAATCACACAACATGCCGCATAGAATTGTGCCTACTGCACTACATAGCAAAATGACCGCTGCCATTACACCTGCCTTGTCGGTACTCATGCCGTAATAGCGATTGAGATAACTCGGCATCCAGACAATCACTGTGCCACCAACAAATAATTGCAGACCACTACCAATGTAAGTGGCAATAACTGAACGACTTGAATATAAAGTTTTTAAAGGGCTTTTAATGTGCTGGGTTTTACTACGAATTTTATTTTGAGGTGCTGTGTTTATTCTGTTTTCTTTCACTAAAATTGGATATAGAAAGGCCAAAATGAGACCAAATAAAGCAATACCACCAAAAGCCCAACGCCAACCGAAATGCTGTGCGAGTACACCACCTAAAGCCACACCCAAAAACGAGCCAAATACGCCGCCCGCCATAAAAGCACTGGCGAGTGTTGCACGCATTTCTCGTGGAAAAACAGCTACCACTACCGCGATTCCAACGCTGCCATAAGCAGCTTCACCCACACCAACCATAAAACGAGCAATAAACATTTGCTCATAATTTTCAGCCAGTGCACATCCTAAAGTCGCCAAACTCCATAACGTCGCCATAATGGCCAAGCTTTTCACTCGCCCAAAACGGTCTGCCATTAAAGACAACGGCAGAGTCAATAAACCCACCATTAAAGCGACAATGCCACTGAGCAAACCTAACTGACTGTCGCTGAGCAACCACTCATTTTTAAGTAAAGGAAAAACTGCGTTTAAGACTTGTCGTGACATGTAATCTGAAATGAGCAAACCAAATGTCAAAGCAAAAACAAGCCATGCATAACGACGAGGTATACTGATTGACGTATCAACATCGCTCATCTGATCTGAATACTGATGTGCATTCATACGACCTCCTTGTATTTTTTATAATTTCTATTTTGCTAGTGCAGCAGCGCACTTTTAAAAACAAAGCGAATAAGCTGCACTACATTTGAGGTCTACATTCCGTTAGACCTTGTCATATTAGTTACGCTGCGGCACACCCTTTTGCCCTGTTTTACGATTAGGTGCCATACCATTTGCGATTAGGGTTTCTTCAATACTGTTGTATTGCACCCCAATACGATAAATTTCACGGGCTTCTTTTCCTGAGGCAATTTCACGGCCTAATTCATGGGCAATCCGAACAGTTTGCTTAATTTGCTCTACAGATGAAAAACGGCGTCCGTGATGATCAATGATCGTGTCTTCGTTCCCCACACGGGCATGTAAACCCATTGCCATCGACATGGTATTAAAAGGCAATACATTTTTGAGAAGAGATTCTGATGTCAAAGTACATCCATCGGGTACGCGATGAATAAAATTAAAGAAATTAAATGGATTTGGGCCATCGAAACCGCCACCGATTCCAATCCAAGTTAAGTTTAACGGCCCCATGTACAACCCTTTACGCACCATACGTTCTAGCGTCTCAAGCCCATGCATACCGGTTAATTGAAAGTGCGGTTGAATATTGTTTTTGCATAAGCGTTTGATGTGTTCAGTTACCCATGCAGGCCCAGCTGGCACGGTCATCTCTGCATATGCTGCCTGAGTCGCTGGATGTGCCAATGAAGTCCCTTCTAAATATTCAGGATAGAGCAATTCCATAATATTCATTTGGGTAGTGTTAATTGCTACCGTAACCTGATCGGGCTTTGGTGTAAGTTCAGCCAACATATGTCGGGTGTCATCACTTAGCCATAATGCAGCCTCACCTTCACTCTCTGGTGCAAATGAAATCGAACCACCTACCTGAATAATCATGTCAGGCACAGCTTCACGAACCCCTGCAATGAGTTCATTAAACTTTGACAAGCGTTTAGAGCCTTTGCCATCAAGCTCGCGGACATGTAAATGCAGCACCGTCGCGCCCGCTTCATAGCACTCAACCGCTTTTTGTATTTGCTCATCCATGGTCACTGGAATATCTTCGGGAAAGTCTTCCGGCATCCATTCGGGGCCATACGGCGCAACCGTGATTACCACTTTTTCCATATTTTCCGGGTACAATGAGTCGTCAAAGAATTGCATGTGCATCTCCTCATATATTTTTAGAATTTTCAATTAGATAAAATTATTTAGCCAATAACCTTAATAGGTTGCGTCACCAATAATGCCGGCCCGTTCCATTTTTCGGTGGCAAGGTGGGTAATCCATGACTGCATAATGTTGTGTGCTGCGGTTATCCCAGATGGCAATGCTGTTAGGCTTCCAACGCCAACGCACTTGAAACTCTGGAATATAGGCTTGAGAAATTAAGTAACGTAGTAGTTCAGCTGCGCCCGGATTGGCATCTTGTCCAAATCTGACGCGTTCTTTGGTGTGATAGTTACTGAAGTGAGTTGTGAAAGCGTTGACGTATAAAATTTTCTCGCCCGTTTCAGGATGAGTACGTACCACTGGGTGCTCAGCATCGGGAAACTTTGCTTTTAAGTCCAAGCGTTTTTCAAGCGGCATAGCCGCACCAAAACTCGCTTCTATGCTGTGATAAGCACGTAAGTCTGCAATCTTATCCTTAATATCGTTGGGTAAAGACTCATAGGCCATCACCATATTGGTCCACATGGTATCGCCACCTACAGGTGGGCATTCAACACAATGCAACACGCATCCCATCGGCGGAACCTTGCGCCAGCTTGCATCACTGTGCCAAGCATTTTCATAACGATCGACAGGACTTTCAGGGTGTTTATAAATCTGCACCAAACCCGGATGATCAGGATGGCTGCCTACCGCAGGATGGTCTTCTAACTGTCCAAATTTTTCCGCAAATGCGACATGATCCTGACGGGTTAAGTGCTGATCTCGCAAGAACAACACACGATGTTTAAGTAGTTGTGTGCGAATTTCAGCAAATAATCCATCATCATAAATCGCATCAGCGAGTTTGACTCCACTGAGCTCTGCACCAATATTGCAAGTTAACTGTTCAATTTGCATAAGAAATCCCTTCAAATTACAAAGATTGATGAACCTATTGTTTTACGTGCTTCCAAATCACGATGAGCTTGTACGGCATCCTTTAACTCATAGCGCTGATTAATTTCAATTTTGATTCGTCCATGTCGAACATGATCAAATAATTCATTTGCCAGTTCTTTCTTCTCGGCAGGATCTGCAATGTAATCTGCCAAAGCTGGACGTGTGACAAACAATGAACCTTTCACGGCGAGTAATACCGGATCAAAAGCAGGGATTGGACCAGACGCTGTCCCTACGCAGACCAACAAACCACGGCGTTTGAGAGAGTCTAATGAACTCATAAAAGTGGCTTGGCCAACACTATCGAAAACGACATTTACACCCACGCCGCCTGTTAACTCACGTACGCGCTCAGCAACATTTTCATGACTGTAGTTAATGACATGATCACAACCGTGAGCTCGCGCTACGGCAGCCTTTTCTTCTGAAGATGTGGTCCCGATAACAGTCAAGCCCAGTAATTTAGCCCATTGAGAAACGATCAGCCCAACACCACCAGCAGCTGCATGTAATAAAATTGAATCGCCCGCTTTAAAGTCATAAATGCGGCGCATCAGATAAGCAGCGGTCAACCCTCTCATGGTCATCGCTGCCGCTGTTTCACAAGAAATTTCTTCGGGTAATTTAATTAAAGCATTTGCTGGAATTAGACGGTGGGTACTATATGCACCTAAGGTATTTAAAAAACCTGTATAAGTAACTCGATCACCTACTTTAAGCTGATTAACTCCTTCGCCTAAAGCTTCAACGACACCTGAAGCTTCAACGCCCATGCCATTAGGCATTGGAATTTGATAGGTTCCATTACGAAAATATGTATCGGCATAATTTAGGCCGACTGCCACATGACGTAGGCGTACTTCTCCAGCTTTTGGATCTCCTACTTCTACATCTTCATAGCGCATTACTTCTGGCGTTCCTGTTCCATAGAAACGTATAGCTTTCGTCAACGTCATGTCCTATTCCATATTTTGGTTTTTTATTGAGTGCCTATAAAAGCAATAACCAAAATTACAACAGTTAGGATATGGGCCACTTTACATTTGACGACACAAGCTTAACGTTTAATGACAGCCGAACTTTATTAAAGTTGGTTTTATATTTATCTAACGAAATAAGGATTATGTTCATACCTATGAAAAATTAAAATAATTTTAAATCTTTACGATTTGTTTTTTTAAGTTAGCTTTTTAAATGCACTATTTTTTAATTTAAAATTCATTTAACCTGACTTACTTTAATTATTAACTTTTACGATAGCTCAGGCGTTTAATTAAGTTCATCTATCTTATGTCAAAAAATTTAGCAACATTGATCGGTTTAAGCGCAATCCTGATGTGGGCCTCTATGGTGGGCTTTGTAAAACATATTACGACCGTGATTGGACCAGATGTTGGCATTACACTGATCTATTCCTTAAGCGCTTTGCTACTGCTTATTATTTTTAGGCTGCCAAATTTTAAGTTAATTTCTAAAAAATATTTAATTTTAGGGGCAATTTTATTTATTGCTTATGAACTCTGCTTTTCGTTTGCACTTGCCTATTCAAAAACAGCACAACAAGCAATTGAAGTAAGCATTGTGAACTACCTTTGGCCAAGCTTGACCGTTTTAGCTTTTGTCATTTTTAGAGAGTTAAAATTTAATATCTTTATTATTTTAGGTTTAATTATTTCGATTTTCGGCATTACTTTTATTCAGACCGGAAATGGCGATTTTAGTCTAAGTCGAGTTATAGACAATTTTTATAGTAATCCTCTAAGTTATATTTTGGCTTTTATAGGTGCAATTATTTGGGCTTTGTACTGTGTATTAACCAAGAAAATAGGTAAAGGACAAAACCCTATTTCTATTTTCTTTATTGGCGTCGCTCTAACATTGTGGTTAAAGCTATTCTTTAGTGGTCAAGCTGTTTTACCTACACTCGATTTAAATACGACTTTATCTCTCGTCTTTGCCTCTACAGCAATTGGGCTAGGTTATGCAGCATGGAATATTGGCATTATTCATGGCAACACCACGATGCTAGTGGTGGCTTCTTACTTCACTCCAATCATTTCATCTTTACTGGCCATGCTGGTTTTACAAACCGAGTTATCAATCAGCTTTTGGCAAGGAACCGCTATGGTTACAGCCGGTTCACTCATCTGCTGGCTTTCAACAAATTGGACAGTAATCCGCTCTTATTTCAAAAAGAATTAAAAGCAGTGATGAGTAACAGAACTAGTATTAGTTTTTTGCCCTAAAGCAAAATTTACAGCTTCTTTTGCATGACTAGAAGGAAATTGCTCTCTTTATTAAATTTATAAACTGTTTTATAAAATATATTTTTTAAAACCAATTAATAAAAACTTTATGTTAGAAACAGATCGCTTAATCTTAAAACCATTTGTTCAAGAAAATTTATCTACAGTCATTGAAATGTTACAAGATAAAGATTTTATGGCTTTTTCACCTTATAGTGGCTTAACAACTGAAGCTGCAACGAGTCGTTTTTTTGAAATATTAGAGCATTATAAAAATTATAATTTTGGCAAAATGGCTGTGATCTTAAAAGATACCCATCAAATTATTGGTTATTGCGGTTTTGAAATATGTGAAGTTGATGGCCAAACCGAAGCCGAACTAGGTTTTAGACTTATTAAAACTGAACGAAATAAAGGCTATGTTCTTGAAGCTTCACTTAAGTTACTAGAAGACATGAAAAATCGGAACTTTAAGCATGTGATCGCTTTTTCAGAAAAAGAGAATTTACCTGCTCACAATCTATTAAATAAGCTTGGTTTTGAAAAAACCACCTCATCTAGTTATATGAATATGGATGTTATCTTTTTCAAAAAAGACCTATTATTTTCTTCATAAAAATAATGTATTCCTATAAAAAATTTAAGCTAGTGAAGATCTAATTGCTTCAAAGAAAACACTATTAAACTCAAATCAAAAAATTCAGAATTCACGCAAATTTCACGACAGCCTCTTTAAGTTAATTTTATAAAGTTGGCTAGGATTTAAATATGAAAATTATAACCACTGCCCTAGGGCTGATTACCTTAGTAGGTCTAACAGCGTGCAAAAGCGTGCCTAGTTATTCAGGTGATTATGGTAAAGCCGAACGACAAATTACTGGCGTCACATTAAATGATGAGCAAGCACAAGAGATTGGTCACCGTTTTGTTGCTGCATTTAATACTCTTGGTACTCCATCTTTTGTAAGTAATGCGAGTCAACTTTATGCGGATCAGCTCTATATCAACGATACACTTTCCCAGTTCTCGCAAAAAAAAGATCTAATTAAACACTTTGAGGGTATGAACGCACGAGTAAGTAACGTCACTGTAAAACTGATTAGCGCAACTCACCATCAAGATACAGCCTATATTCATTGGTATATGGCTTATGACTTTAAAATGCTAGGCCGTACAAAAACCATGGCTTCTTATGGCATTAGTCAAATCAAAATTAATGAACAACAACAAATTATTTTCCAACAAGACTTCTGGGACCCTGCGAATGGTCTCTACCGTTCTTTACCTGTATTTGGAGGAGTTTATAAATGGATATTGCCATTCAAAAAAGTCGAATCTTAATACTACTGGGTATTTTAATTGCGTCTCATGCAAATGCTGCTGAACTGAAAAAATGCAGTTCAGCTCCTTTAATGGTAACGAGTCAAAAAGTCGGAAATGTTAGCTACTTTGCCGAAGATTGCCTAAAAAGTTGGCAGAACCAAAGCATAAAAATGGACTTTAGTTATAACCGAGATATTCCTGAGTGGGCATTTAAGCGAGCAGCAACTCACTATTTAAAGAAGAATATTAGTGGATTTGATGCTAAATCCCCGCTTAATCATATTAATGAGCTTTATAGACCAATCAAGAGCGGAGATTTATATAGTCTTTCTTATCACCATGAAAATCAAAAACTAGAGCTAAAATTAAACCAGAATCTACTCGGTTCTATAATTAATCCGAATGCAAATCAATATTTTAAAATCTGGTTTGGTACTGAACCATTTAATGCTAAATTAAAACAACAACTATTAAATTAATGGCTTAATAAAATCTCATGGGTAATCATTTTATCCTCATGGTTGAGGACCATTTTGAGCTGGCGGCGACCGTGTGTGAATTTCTTGAAGTACATGGTTACGTCATCGATCATGCGCGTAATTTAGATGCGGCACGTTCTTTTCTTAAGTCACAGCATTATCATCTTTTGTTGCTCGACATCAACTTACCCGATGGCTCAGGTTATGATTTGTGTAACTGGTTACGGACCGAACAAGGCATTGATATGCCAATTCTTATGCTCACTGCTAGAGATACTTTAGATGATAAACTTAAAGGATTTACTGCTGGCACGGATGATTATTTAGTTAAACCATTTGATTTTAATGAGTTGGTCATGCGTATTCGAGCACTGATCAAGAGAGCGGCAGGGGAAGTCGCAAATCACAAAATTCAAATTCATGATTTAATTCTCGACAGCGCAACTCAAACTGTTATTCGTGCCGGAAACAATATCGAATTACCCCCTATTCAATTTAAATTATTAAAAATTTTGATGCGTCAGTCTCCTAAAGTAGTAACTAAGCAGGAACTTATGATGGAGCTATGGGGTGATGAAGAACCTGAAAGTGATGCTTTGCGCAGCCACATTTATAACCTACGGAAAATGATAGATAAACCTTTTGACCCTAAACTATTACATACAGTAGCAGGCGTCGGTTTAAAAATTGCTTTAGACGATACTGCCGATTAATTTAAATAGACGACTACTATTAAACCTGTGGTCATCTCTAAATCCAGCTCAGGATGAGTCGTTAAGTAATATTGCCGATCAAACAACTCAACTCGCCAACCTAATTGTTTGCAAAGCTTTTGGACCAATTGCAACCCGATGCCGTGTCCTTTGGCTTTTAAAGAAAGTTGCGAGTCGCTGAGTTCCTGAACTTTCATATCATTAGGTAAAGAAATTCCGATACCATTATCGGCAATAATTAAGCTGTTTTTTTGTTGAATAATATCAATTTGTGAACCTTGGGAATAATTCAGAGCATTACGCAAAATATTGCCTAGAACCATTTTAGTCATAGAGGGATATAACCAGCGTGGTTGTTCGGCTGAGTCTGGGTGAATATGAATATTTATACCTTTACTCACACTTACCCCTTCTAAACTTTCGACTAAATCCCTCACAATTTCAGATAATAAATTCTTTTCAGACGGTAAATTTTTTACCGTATTACGGGCAATTGCGAGCAAGGTGTCGACGAGCAATTGCATGTCTTCAATTGTATTGTGAAGACGAGTTAAAGATTTATCTTCTCCATATTTAGTCTGACAAAGTTGTACATTACCTTTTAAAATCGTGAGCGGCGTACGTAACTCATGGCTGACATCGCCGGTAAATTCTCGTTCACGTCGAATAAATTCACTTAAAACCTGATGATATTTTTCCAAGGCTTGTTTGAGATATTCCGCCTCCATATTGCCATTGGTATTGATATCTTTAAAAGGTGATGCTTGTGTATCTTGGTGTGCCCAATCAATATTTTCTAATGCATTTGCCAAACGGGTAATAGGGGAAAAATAGCGTCTTGCTCTTCGATTTGACCACCACAAAAAGCTATATAAAACAGATAAACTAAACATAAGTGGTGCGAGACCAAAAAGCCAAACCAGCTTATTGACATTACTTTCGCCAAATACCAACAGTACATGCTGACCATTACGTTCACCATATACCGTCATACGTTCTTTGCCATCAACAAATATCCGATGTACCCCACTTTCTAGATGCATATCTTTAAAAGGTTGTGGGGCTACTTGAGTATTCCACCGATATCCATATAAATTTTTAGTATCTGGCAGGTCTGCATTTGGGTTACGTTCTATACGCAACCAGTAATGTTCCATTTCTTGTTCTAAAGCGGTTTTAAGTAAAGAGCCTTTAATCACCCAAGCACTACAAGCCAACCCGACCACAATTGATAAGGCAATTAGACCAATCTGCAACCAATAATATCGATTGAACATTTGGGCTAATGGATGAGCTTTGCCATCGTTTCGAGTTCTTATCATATTTTATCGCCGAGATAGGCTATCGAAATTACAATGATCTCTTTTTAAATAAAAAGTGACCAATGACCCACTCTTGTCCTTGTTCAAAACCAAAAAGTTCAGCACAAGCCATGAAGAAAATACGCCAGCGTTGCCACCAAATATTGGCATCTTTGCCATAGATCTTTTTAAACAGTGGCTTGAGCTCTTCCTCTTGATTATCCATATTATTAAGCCAAGCGTTTGCCGTTCTCATATAGTGCTCACCCGACCATTGCCAATGTTGAGCCAACTCTAAATGCTCTTGAAAATGCAAAAAAGTTGAAGTCGAAGGCATTAAACCGCCAGTAAAGAAATACTTGGACATCCAATCATAGTCTGATTTTACTTCAAAAGGATAATGCAAAAAGCGATGACAGAAAATATGACACCAGAGTAATCCTTCCGGCTTTAACCACTTCTGAATTTTTTCAAAAAGTCGCTGATAGTTTCGAACGTGTTCAAACATTTCGACCGATACAACACGATCAAATCGGGCTTGGTCTAATTCGAGAACATTCACATCACAGGTCAGTACTTCAATATTGCTTAAACCTCTTAACTTTGCTTGCCCGAGAATATGCTTTTTCTGGGTTGCAGAATTTGAAACAGCCGTAATCTGTGATCGTGGATAGTTTTCTGCCATCCACAAAGTTAAAGAACCCCAACCGCAACCTAACTCTAAAATCTGTTGACCATTTTTAAGTTGTGCTCTTTCACAATAAAGCTGAAGTGCAAGCTCTTCTGCCTGATCTAAAGTTGTTGTTTTGGTGGGAAAGTAACATGCACTATATTTCAGTCTTTTTCCAAGCACCGCCTGAAAAAACTCGGTTGGTAACTCATAGTGCTGCTCGTTTGCCTTATCAGTTTCAACGGCGATTTCGCTCTTTTTCAGCATATTAAGCACATCCATATAGCGCTGTGCCCCTTGTTCAGGGTCATAACGGCCTTCCTGAATTAAACGCTTTTTGCTTAAAGCTCGAATTGCAGCCCGAATTGCATGGTCTGGAATCACACCACTTTCAACAATTTTCAAAGACTGATGAACGATAAAATCCATATGCGCACCTATTTTTTTGGTTTCCGCGGTATAAACATTGACGTTTTTTGTTGATAATCAAGATAATTTTGACCGCGACTTTTAATTGCCTGTTTTTCACTAAATGGAATACCCGTGACGTAATATAAAAATAGCCACATGAGTAACGGATAAATCCACAATACGTATTGGCCTGCCGCTAAACCAATAATTGGATAGGCAAACCAGTGTAACCATTCAAAAAAATAATTGGGGTGACGTGAATAACGCCATAAACCCTGATCCATCGTTTTGCCATGATGATCTGGATTTAATTTAAATCGGTATAACTGCTGATCAGCGAGCTGCTCTCCAATGAAAGCAATTGCCATGATGACAGCAGCAATTACTAAAGCGACTTTATATCCACTACTCCATTCAGTTGCCTCTACATTGAGGAGCATCCACATCGGCAAAAAGAACAAAAGCACTAAAAGTGTTTGAAAGATAAAAAAGAATAAAAAGCCAATATGCTGAAACTTACCCATCGCTTTACGCATGCTCGCGTAACGGCCATCTTCTTTTTGTTCAGATTGATAACGTCTTAACAGGTGCCAAAATAATCTTAAAAACCATAAGCCGCTAAAAATACCAATAAAAAGGCGCACTTCAACTGGGGCAACTGAAATGAGTAAAGAAGAAACAATAATGTTCACTGCCAGACAGAAACTCCATGCAGCATCTACAATTCCAGCTCGGCCATTTAGAGTGGCAAGTAGCCAGCTCAGCAACATGATCATTAAATCTAGAATCAGTAAATTCAAAAACATCAGCAGTCTCCTTACTTGAGCTGTTTGAGCTAGTAACTGGTACTTTCAAACAACAAGTGAACATTGCTTATCACGCCTTCTTTAAAACCGCCTT